>CALDQK010001078.1 GCA_937911525.1 uncultured bacterium | reverse complement strand
CGCAGGCGCTCGCGCGGGCGAGCCCCAACGACGCGGACAGCGCCAACTACCTCGCGGCCCTGCTGGATCGGATCGCCGGGCTCGAGAGCCGACGCGGCCAGCTCGAGGCCGCGCAGCTAGCCGCGCAGAAGTCGCTGGCCGCAGCGCAGGGGATCCTCGAGCGCGTGCCCAACAACCGCTCGGCGCAGCGCGCGGAGGCGAACGCGATCGAGCGCCTGGCGCTCTTGGCCGAGCGACGAGGCGACCTCGAGGCAGCGCGCGCTGAGCACCAGCGAGCGCTCGAGGCGCGCGAGAAGCTGGGTCAGAACCGCGACGACCAGCTCCACGTCAGCGTCTCCCGCGTCCACCTGGCGGACCTGGCCACGCGCCAGGAGCGCTTCGGCGACGCACTGGAGCAGCTGAGCGCAGCAGGCGAGATCCGCGCGCGTCTGCACGCTCAGACGCCCAAGGACGTGGACCTCCTGCACGCCTTGGTGATGGTGCACGTCAAGCGGGGGCAGGTGCTCTACCAGACGCGAAAGAAGGAGCCCGCCGAGGCGTCCTTCGCCGAGGCCGAGCGCTACGCCCGCCAGCTGCTCGACCTCGCCCCGCACCACGCCGACGGTCGGCGAGCTCTGGGGACGGTCCTCGTCCAGCAGGGCGACCTCCACCGTGACGCCAAGCGGCTCGAGCAAGCGCGCGCTTGCTATCGGGCCAGCGCCGACCTGCGTCAGGAGCTGCTGCGCGAGAGCCCGCAAGACCGGGACCTGGTCCGCGCTCAGGAGCACGTGCTCTCTCGCCTGGCGGACCTTCACCAGCAGGCGGGCGAGCACGACGAGGCGCGCGCGGCCTACGCCAAGGTCCTCGAGCAGCAGCGCGCCCGCGCCAAGCGACACCGGGACGACGCCGAGACGCGCCGAGACCTGCTCGTCGGGCTGGTGAAGCTCGCCGACCTCCGGATCAAGGCGGGAGAGCACGAGGAGGCAGCGGTGCTGCTCGAGGAGGCGCGCGAGGTCGGTCGCGAACTCCTCGAGCGCGACCCGAGCAACGCCTCGGCCGAGCGCGACCTGGTCGGCGTGTTGACTCGCCTGGCGAGCACGCAGATGTCCCGCGGCAAGCGGCGGGAGGCGCTGGCCTACTTCCGCGAAGCGGGCCAGCTCTACGAGCGGCGCCTGGCGCGGCAGGAGTCACCTCGGGAGCGGCGCAACCTCTCGGCGGTGTGGCTGAAGGTGGCCGACCTCCAGAACGCGCTCGGCGACCCGCTGGGTGCGCGAGCCTACCTGCGCAAGGTCGTGGCCAACCACGAGGTGCTGGCCGCGGCGGACGCGCGCCACCGGCCGCAGCTCGACCGCCTGAGGCAGCTCCTGGCCCGCCAGGAGCACCGCTGCGCGCTGCTCACCGGCGAGGCGCGTCCGACGACTCCGCAGGAGCACGTTCAGGTCGCGCGCAGCCAGGACGCCAGCGGGGAGCACGAGGCCGCGGTGCGCTCCTGGCGGGTCGCGCTCGAGGACGAGCAGGTTCGGGACGACCCGCGCCACCTGTTCGAGGCTGCCCGCGCGGCTGCTCGCGCCGTGTCCAAGAGCGCCGGCCGCGTGCAGGCCAACCTCCGGGATCAGGCCTTCGCCTGGTTGAAGGAGGAGGTCGAGCGCCGCCGTGCCCAGCTCGCGCAGCTGAAGGAGCTCTTGAAAACGGCTCCGCAGGAGGACCTCGACCAGCTGCGCGACTTCCAGCAGGGGATCTCGGCCCATCTGCGCGACCTGGCCGCGGGCAAGGAGGAGGCGCTGAAGTCGCTCGAGTCGGACCCGCGCTGGCGAGTGATCTTCCCGCGGTGAGCGCTCCCCTCGAGCAGCGCACTCCTCACCGGGCGGGGTGGGGCCTTCGCTGGCAGCCCGCGGAGTATCCGCACCCCTTCCCGGCGCAGCTCGGTCGGGCAGTGACGCGCATGCTCTTGCGCCACTGGGTCGGCGCGACCCACCACGGTCGCGAGCACATTCCCAGGCGCGGGGCCGCGATCCTGGTGTGCAATCACCCGACCATGGGTGATCCCTTCACGGTCGCCTTCGGCACCAAGCGCTGGGTCAGCTGGTTGGCCTGGGACGAAGCCTTCGCCTGGCCAGGCGCGGGCTACCTCATGCAGCTCTACCGTTCGATCCCGCTCAATCTCGAGCGCCCCAAGCCGAGCAGTATCAAGGCTGCCTACGGCACCCTGGCGCGCGGTCGGATCCTGGGCGTCTTTATCGAGGGTGAGCGGAGCGAGGGTTACCTGCTGAACCCAACATTGAAGCCAGGTGCAGCGCGCATGGCCTTGAGGATGCGGGTCCCCCTCGTCCCCGTCTCGATCAGCGGGGCCCGTCGTTCGTGGCCGCTCGAGCAGCCCCTGCCGAGCCGTGGCCGAGTGGTGGTGCGCTACCACCCGCCCATCGACCCAACCCGCTTTCGGCCCGACCTGCCCCACCACGCCCGCGGCGCGGCCCTAACGGCCGAGCTAGCACGGATCATCGCGGCTCCCCTGCCAGCCGACGGGCGCCCCTACTAGCCAGCGCCCCGGCCCGATTCGTTTCCTCGACCCGTTCGCGTGGGCAACATCTGCCCGTCGTCCCACACGCG
>CALDQK010001077.1 GCA_937911525.1 uncultured bacterium | reverse complement strand
GGTCGGCGAGGAAGGTCGCGGCGGCGGCGGCACGGTCACGACGATGGCGGTCGGCGAAGAGGGCCGCGGCGGCGGCGGCACGGTCACGACCCTGGCGGTCGGCGAGGAAGGTCGCGGCGGCGGCGGCACGGTCACGACCATGGCGGTCGGCGAGGAAGGTCGCGGCGGCGGAGGCCGCGTGACCACACTCGCGATCGGCGAGGAGGGGCGCAACCCCACTCCCAATCCGCCCGCGCCCACCCCCAACCCGCCAGGTCCGACGACGCTGGCGCTCGGTGAAGAGGGCCGCAACCCGCAGCCCAACCCGCCAGGTCCCACGACGCTGGCGCTGGGTGAGGAGGGTCGCAACCCGCAGCCCAACCCGCCGGGTCCCACGACGCTGGCGCTGGGTGAGGAGGGTCGCAGCCCGAACCCCAATCCGCCCCTGACCACGATGGCGGTCGGCGAAGAGGGCCGAAACCCGAACCCGAACCCGCCCTTCACGACCCTCGCCGTCGGCGAGGAGGGCCGGACCGTGATCGTCGACAGCGGCAAGAAGGCCCCCGGCGCCGGCTTGCTCGCGTCCCTCAAGCAGAAGATCCTCGACCACCTCGCGTAGTCCGTCCGGGTCGAGTCTGGCTGAATCCACCAGCACGGCTTCGGCCGTGCTGGTTGCGTTAAGGAGCGTCGCGTGGGCAAGCGGATCGGGATCGTCGGGGGCGAGGAGGAGGCGCACTGCGTCCACATGAAGCGCGTCCTCGAAGGGCGCGGGGCAGAGGTCGTGGTCCTCGACACCAACCGCTTCCCAGCGCGGCAGGACATGACCTTCCGCGACGACGCGACCCTGCTCGGCCAGGACGGGCTGACCGACCTGCACGCGGTCTACGTGCGGACGATCTTCTACAGCCTGCCCTTCTTCGAGGCGGACCCCACCCTCGGCCAGCAGCCAGGCGGCGAGACCCTCTTCGCCGACTGGCACGTGGACTACACGGCGGAGCGCGAGCGGCAGAGCTTCCTGACCAGCTTCGTGCGCGCCCTCGGCCTGCGCGGGGTCAAGATCGTGAACCCGATCGAGAGCTTCGACCTCCACTTCCTCAAGCTGCTCCAGATCGCGATCCTGCGCGACGCGGGGATCCCGGTCCCGCGCACCTGCGCGACCAACGACCCCGCCACCCTGGCCGCCTTCGCGGACGAGGTCGGCAAGGTCGTCTACAAGCCGGTCACCGGCGGGGCGAGCTGCCAGCGCCTGACCGACAAGGACCTCGTGGCCGACCGCCTCGAGCGGCTGCGCAACGCGCCGGCGATCTTCCAGGAGGAGGTCCCGGGCGTGAACGTGCGCGTCTACGTCGTGGGCGACGAGGTGGTCTCGGCCACGATCATTCACTCCGACGACCTCGACTACCGCGGCACCGAGACGGGCTTCGAGCCGATCGAGCTGCCGCCGGCCGTGGCCGAGATGGTCGTGCGCGCCAAGGACCTGTGCGGGCTGGCCTTCACTGGCGCCGACCTCCGCCTGCGCCCCGACGGCGAGTTCGTGCTGCTGGAGTGCAACCCCTCGGCCATGTTCCTGGGGATGGTCCAAGCCACCGGCGCCCCGATCGACGAGACGCTGGCCGACTACCTGCTCGCCTGATGACCACCGCCTTCGCCCAGGACCCCTACGCCGAGCTGCTCCGCCCCTCCCTCAGGGCGCGGCTGCGCTTCGAGTGGGGCGAGCTGGACGACCGCACGGTGTGGGCCCGCCTGCCCGACCAGAGCGTGGTCCGCCTCGGGCGCGAGGCGCTGCACCTCCTGCTCGACCTCGACGCCGGCCGGACCCGCGAGGAGGCCCGCGCCCGCTACGAGCTCGAGCCGGCCGAGCTGCGCGGGATCCTGGAGCGCTTCGCCCAGGGCGGCGCCGTGCTGCCTCCTGAGGGGATGTTCGGCAAGATCGTGCGCGCCACCCCCGAAGAGGACAAGGCGCTCGCCCCCTGGCTCCTGGCCGCGCTCCCGCTGCTCGTGATCCACGCGGAGTACCTGGCTCGCTACGCCACCACCGCCGTCCTGCCCACCTGGGGCGAGGGGCTGCTCGTCCTGGTCGCGGGGCTCCTGGCCGCGCTCCTGCACGAGCTCGGCCACTACGCGGCGGCCCGCCCCTACTTCCGGCCGACCTTCGGCTTCACCTGGCTGGGCTGGTTCCCCGCCGTCTACGCCGACACCCAGCAGGCCTGGACCCTGCCGCGCGGGCTGCGGCTGCGGATCTCGGCCGCCGGGGTGCTGATCGACCTCGTGCTGAACGCGCTCGCGATCCTGTTCGCGGTCCGCTACCCCTGGCTCGAGCGCTACGTGACGCCCTTCCTCCTGGCGCAGCTCGCGCGCTGGAGCCTGACCCTCAACCCCTTCTTCGACGGCGACGGCTACTGGCTGCTCTGCGACGGGCTGAGGATCCCCAACCTGCGCACCTACGCCCGCCAGCGCCTGGAGGAGGGGCGCCGGGATGTATTCTCGCTCTACGCGCTGGTGTCGCTGGCCTTGGGTGCCGCCTCGCTGCTCGGCTTGCTCCTCTTGCTGTGGAACGTGCTGGGCAACGCGGCGATCGCGCTCGGCCTGCTGCCGACTCTGGGAGGCGCATGATCGAGCTGGTGTTGAGTTTCCTCCGCCAACCCTGGGCGGTGGCCGCGATCGCGGTCGTGATCCTGGGGCTGATCTCGCTGCGGGTGATCGACCAGTACGAGCGCGGCGTGGTGTTCCGCCTCGGCCGCGTGCGCAAGGTCAGGGAGCCGGGCCTGTGCCTGCTCCTGCCCCTGATCGACCGGCTCAAGCGGATCGACCTCCGCCTGGTCTCGGTCGACGTCGCGCGCCAGGAGACGATGACCCGCGACAACGTGCCGGTGATCGTGGACGCGGTGATCTACTACAAGATCGTCGACCCCGAGAAGGCCGTGCTCGAGGTCGAGAACGCGCACCAGTCGACCTACCTGATCGCCCAGACCAGCCTGCGCTCGGTGATCGGTCAGGTCAGCCTGGACGACCTCCTCCAGCAGCGCGACCAGGTCAACGCCTGTCTGCGCGGCCTGGTCGACAACCAGACCCTCCCCTGGGGCGTGCAGGTCCCGATCGTCGAGATCAAGGACGTCGCGATCCCCGAGGCGATGAAGCGCGCCATGGCCCGCGAGGCCGAGGTCGAGCGCGAGCGCCGCGCGCGCCTGATCCAGGCCAGCGGCGAGGCCCAGGCCGCGGGCGAGCTGCGCGAGGCGGCCCGCACCCTGGCCGAGGTCCCCGAGGCCCTCCACCTGCGCACGCTGCAGGCCTTGAGCGAGGCCAGCCAAGGCCGCGGCAAGACGATCGTGCTCCCGCTCCCAGCGGAGTACCTCCTGACCCTCACCCGAGGTGGAGCCCAATCCCAGGCTCCGGCCCCGGCCCTCTCGGCTCCGGCCCCGGCCCAGGCTCCGGCCCCGGCCCTCTCGGCTCCGGCCCCGGCCCAGGCTCCGGCCCCGGCTCCGGCCCCGGCCCCGGCCCTCTCGGCTCCGGCCCCGGCCCCGTCTCAGTCCCCGGCTCCGGCTCCGGCTCCGGCCCCGGCCCCGGCCCCGGCTCCGGCTCAGTCCCCGGCTCCGGCTCCGGCCCCGGCCCCGGCTCAGGCCCCGGCTCCGGCTCAGTCCCCGGCCCCGGATCGAGCCCCGGCGGGCGCAGGGATCCTCCCGCCACCCGTCGAGGACCCCGACGCCGCGGCGATCGGCGACCTGGCCGACGCCCTCTCCGGCTCCTCGGTCGAGCTCTCCTTCGAGGACGACTAGGCCCCCGCCGTGTCGCGCGAGCGGACCCAGGCCGTCGCGTTGCTCGGCGCGTTGCTCGTCCTCGCGCTGGGCGTGGGCTGGCTGCTCTTCGACAGCGACCCCCCCACGCCTGACGACGAGCCCCC
>CALDQK010001076.1 GCA_937911525.1 uncultured bacterium | reverse complement strand
GCGCAGGGCGGCGGGGTCGAACAGGCGCTCGGCCTCGGCGCGCAAGGGCCCGCGCAGCCACTCCCCGTTGGGCACCCCGAAGCCCTGCTTGGAGCGGCGCAGGATCGACTCCGGCAGCCGCCCCTCGAGGGCGCGCTTGAGGATCCACTTGCGGGCCAGGCCGCGCAGCTTGTAGCGGTAGGGCAGGCTGAGCGCGTAGCGCGCGAACTCGGTGTCGAGGAAGGGCGCGCGGACCTCGAGGGACACCGCCATGCTGGCCCGGTCGACCTTGGTCAGCACGCAGTCGGGCAGGAAGATCGCCGTCCAGAGCTCGAGCGCCGCCTGCTCCCCGCTCGGCGCGTCGAGCGCGGCCAGGTCCTCGTAGAGCGCCGCGGGCGAGTCCTCCCCGAGCACGAGCGCGGCCGCCTCCTCGGGCTGAAAGGAGCCGAACCAGCGCTGATTGCGCACGAGGGGATCGGGCCGCAGGCCGGCCACGAAGCGGGTCGCGCGAAACTGCAGGCTGCGCTTGTCCGCGCTGGTCGGCAGGCGCCGGACCCCGGCCGCGACCGCGCGGCGGAGCAGACCCGGCGCGCGCAGATAGACCCGCGCCAGGCGCTCGGCGACCGTCGTGTCGTAGCCCGCGAAGAGCTCGTCCCCGCCGTCGCCGCCGAGCGCCACGGTCACGTGCTCGCGGGCGAAGCGCGAGAGGGCGTAGGTCGGCACGATCGAGGCGTCGGCCAGGGGCTCGTCGAGGTGGTCGAGGACCTGCGGCAGCAGCTCCAAGAGCGCCGGCTCGTCGAGGACCCGCACCCGGTGGCGGACCCCGAAGGCGCGCGCGACCTGGGCCGCGGCGTCGGACTCGTCGTAGCCCGCCTCGCGGAAGCCGATCGAGAAGGTCTGGATCCGCGCCGGGTCGGTGACGCTGGCCATGGCCGCCAGGATCGCGCTCGAGTCGACGCCCCCCGAGAGGAAGAGCCCTAGGGGCACGTCGCTCATCAGGTGTCGCTCGACCGAGCGGCAGAGCAGGCGCCACAGCTCGTCGGCCGCCGCGCGCGGCGAAGGGAGGGGCCGGGGCGGGGTGTAGTCACGCCGCCAGTAGCTCGTGACGACGGGCGCCGACCCCGGGCGCCAGCGCAGGGTGCTAGCGGGCGGCAGCTTGCGGACCCGCGCCAGGACCGACTCGCTCCGCGGCAGCCCGTCGAAGCAGAGGAACTTGGCCACCGCGCGCCGGTCGAGGCGCAGCTCGCCCAGCTCGCGCAGCAGCCCCTCGAGCGGCCCGAGCTCCGAGGCGAAGGCCAGCCCGCCCTCGGGCAGCTCGGCGTAGTAGACGGCCTTCTGCCCGAAGGGGTCGCGCGCCAGGGTCAGGCTCTGGTCCCGCTCGTCCCAGAGCGCGAGGCCGAACATGCCGTTCAGGCGCGCGAAGAGCGCCTCGCCCCACTCGACCCAGCCGCGCAACACGGTCTCGGTGTCGGTCCGACTGAGGAAGGCGTGCCCCGCCGCCGCGAGCTCCCCCCGCAGGGCCTCGTGGTTGTAGACCTCGCCGTTGTAGGAGAGCGCCACGTCGGCCGGCGCGAGCCCCGCTCGCATCGGCTGCCGCCCGCGCTCGCTGAGGTCCAGGATCGCTAGCCGCCGGTGCCCGAGCACGACCGGCCCCAGCCGCTCGACCCCCTCGCCGTCGGGCCCGCGGTGCGCGAGCGCGTCCACCATGGCCTGGACCCGCCGCTCGTCCTCGGGGTCCGGCTCCCCGACTCGGGCGATGCCTGCGATGCCGCACATGGGTTGGATCCTCGGGAGGAGGAGTATAGGTGGCGCGCGGAGATCCGCTCCCTAGTCTCCTGAGGCGCGGACTTGGCGCGGGTCGTAGCCGAGAGCCCATGGCATGACACGGTCGCGAATCGAGTCGAGCAACCTGGTCTCGGTCTCCGGAACGCGGAATCTCCCGGGGTTCGGGGTGAGGGCTTGTTGCGCCACCTCATGCCAGAGATAGCGCACGCTCAACTCCGCATTGTCTCCCCAGTCACCTTCTTCGAAGTCGATCTCATAGCCCGCTGGCAGAGCGTCGTGCTGATCGAGCAGGAGTTCGGCTCCACAGCGCACCACCTGGAGGGCGTCCTGCGCTCGCCTCCCGCGCTCCGACTCTTCCTCGCTCGAGCCAAAGTGGTGATAGAGAGCGGGGGCTCTGTTCTGCAACTGCGGCAACAGCGCCGCGATCGCGCTGAGCGACTCTTCGCTTCCTTCTCGTAGCCAATTCTCAAGCGCTCGAGCGCCTTGATCGAATAGATCGGGGGCGCCGAGAAGCGCCTCGCCTGCTTCGAATGCAGGGCGCACCTCTGCAGCGAGAGCGAGGACCACCAGAACTTGTGCTTCGGCACTCCTGTCAGCGAAGTCGACCCAGCGCCCCCACGAGGTTCGTTCGGACTCGGGGAACCCCGCAATCTGCGCCGCGGAGTGCCCAAGCGCACCCGCCAGTTCCAGCCTGCCTTCATCCAGGTCCCCTGACTGGACTCTCGCTCTCAGCCAGGCTGCCTCATGCTCAGAGCTGCCGCTGGATCTGAACTGGCGCTCAAGGTCGCGGAGAACGGAATCGGTCACGGCTCAGTCCTGCTCGAGCTCCGAGTAGCCGCCCGCTTCCTCGCTCAGGCGGGCGAGGTCGTCCAACGCCGCGTGGCGAGCGCGGTCGCGCCGCTCCCGATAGGCGAGCACGTCTTCGACTCGCAGCCTGCGGTGCTTCCCTGTGCGACGGAACGGGATCTCGCCCTGATCCAAGAGGCGAACGAGATACTGCCGAGAGACGTTGAGCAGGTTGGCCGCCTGCTGGGTCGTGAGCTCCTTCCCGACGGGCACCACCGTCACCGCGTTCCCGCTCGCCAGCACCTCGACGACGCGCTCGAGCACGCGGAACACCGACTCCGGGATCTCCGTGCTCTCGCCGCCCGGACCCACTAGCTTGCACACGGGCGCTTGGCGCTGCTTGTGCACGGCCTGAAGCAAGCGAGAGAGTTCGCCCACCTTGGACTGTTGGTCGTCCGGCGCTGAGACAGGGGTCATGCGGCGAAGTTGGTCTTCCAGGGACGCAGCCATGGTTTCCCTCCAGTTGTTGAAGCTACTCCCAAATGACCCAAACGCAACCACTCAATTCGACCCAAACGCAACCAGTGACGGAGTCAGGCCAGCCCCCCATAATCGAGCTGTGACCCCGCCCCGCCTCCTGTCCCTCGTGCTGCCGGCCTACAACGAACGCGACGCGATCGTCGGCGTGCTCGAGCAGGCGCGGGCGGCGCTCGACGCGCTGCCGCTCGAGACGGAGCTGATCGTCGTCGACGACGGGAGCGGCGACGGGACCGGCGACGCGGTGGCCGAGGTCGCCGAGCGGCTCTCGGTGCGGCTGGTGCGCAACCCGGTCAACCTCGGCTACGGGCACTCGCTCCTGCGCGGGATCACGGCCGCGCGCGGGGACCTGCTCGGGATCATGGACGCGGACCAGACCTACCCCGCCGACCAGCTGCCCGCGCTCTACGAGGCGATCGCCCAGGGCGCCGACCACGCGATCGGGCGGCGGACGGGCAAGCACCTCCGCTCGTGGTGGTCGGCGCGCCACGTCTACCGCTGGCTCTGCGGCTACGTCTCGGGGGAGTTCGTCCCCGACGCCAACAGCGGGCTGCGCCTGTTCAAGCGCGAGCTGGTCGAAGAGCTGAGCGGCGACCTCTGCCTGGGCTTCAGCTTCACCACCTCGCTGACCCTGGCCTCGCTCCTGAGCGGCTACGTGGTCGTGTTCCGCGACATTCCCTACGCCGAGCGCGCTGGTCGCAGCCACGTTCGCTTCAAGGACATCCTGCGCACGCTCCAATACCTGTTCCAGCTGATCGCGGTCTACAACCCGCTCAAACTCTTCTTGCCGCTGGTGCTCCTCCTGGGCGCCCTGGCAGCGGGGACCCTCGTCTACGGAGCCGCCGAGAGCCACGGCGTCGCGCTGCTCAGCGGCGTGATCTTCACGACGGGCACCTTCCTGCTCGTCGGCGTCGCGGCCCTGAGCTACGTCGTCAGCCGGACCGGCTCGCGCGCTCCGCGCAGCCGGCTGCTGCGCTCGATCCCCGTGGAGGAGCCCCAGCCGGCCGCGGAGGCCGCCGAGGTCGAAGCGTCTTAGGAGGCCTTGCGCCGGCTCGGTCCATCCCGCACCGTCGCGGTCCCTGGAGGGACCCATGGCGAAGAAGAAGGCCGCGGCCAAGAAGGCCCCCGCCAAGAAGAAGGCGGCCAAGAAGAAGGCGGCCAAGAAGACCACCAAGAAGAAGACCCGCCGCGGAAAGGCCGAGGCCGCCAGCCGCGGGCTGACCCCGGGTGAGCTGCTCGGCGACGCGCCGGCCGAGGTCTCGGCCCTCGCCGAGCAGGTCCAGAGCGACGGGGGGGCGGTGATCGCGAGCTTCCCCGACCCGCTCGGCGGCAAGTGGCAGCTCCTGGTCGGCCTGCCCGTGGACCAGGTCGAGCCGGCGCCCTTCCAGCGCGACCTCTCCGACACCCACGTCAAGAAGCTCGAGGGCGTGATCGACGGGCTCGACCGCTTCCTCGACCCGGTGATCGTGGTCCGCAGCCCCTCAGGCAGCTACTGGACGCCCAACGGCCACCACCGCCTCTCGGCGCTGAAGCGGCTCGGCGCGCGCACGATCACCTGCCTCTTGATCCCCGAGTTCGAGCTGGCCTACCGGATCCTGGCCCTCAACACCGAGAAGGCCCCCGGCCTCAAGGAGCGCGCGCTGGAGGTGATCCGCCTGGCGCGGGCCCTCAACGACCTCGCCCCGGCGCAGGAGTCCGACTACGCCGTCCCCTTCGACGAGGCCAACCTGCTCACGATCGGCTGCTGCTACGACGAGGCGCCCCGCTTCTCGGGCTCGGTCTACCAGCCGATCCTCAAGCGCTGCGACGACTTCCTCGACCAGCCCCTGAGCGAGGCCCTCGAGGTCCGCGCCGAGCGGGCCAAGCGCCTGCTCGAGGTCGACGCCCTGGTCAATCAGCACATCGACGCGCTCAAGGCGCGCGGGATCCAGAGCAGCTACCTGCGCAACTTCGTGGTCGCCCAGATCAACCCGATCCCCAAGGGCTCGCGGGGCAAGCTCGACTTCGACGAGACGATCGCGAGCTTCAAGGACAACGCCGAGGCCTTCGACCCCGCGGCGGTGGACCCCAGCGCGGTCGGGTAGGTGAGGAAGTCGCAGCGCTAACTCCTTTCCCTCCCAAGGTCCCCTGGTGATCCGCCCGGGCTTTGGGCAGAGTCTGCACCCCCAAAGAGGACAGGCCGCTTGTGGAGCCTTCTCCACGACGACGCGAGCCTCCCTCCCCGGTGCGGAGAATGCCCATGGCCCCCCGAACCCGCCTCCTCTTGCCCGCTGCCCTGCTCCTGCTCAGCAGCGCCGCCTTCGCTGAACCCGCCCGGCTCGAGCAGGCCCGCCAGGCCCTGCGGGAGCGCTCCTTCGCCAAGGCCCAGGAGCTCGCGAGCGAGGAGCTGCGCGCCAACCCCCAGGCCGACGAGGCGCTCTACCTGCGCGCCCTGGCGCAGTTCCACCAGCAGCGCCTGAGCGAGGCCCGCGAGGACGTCGCCCGCCTGCTCCTGGCCAAGCCAGACTCGACCTGGCGCCACAAGGCGCGCTTCCTCGACGCCGAGTGCCTCAGCCGGGCGCGCGACTTCAAGGCCGCGGCGGCCGTCCTGAGCGACGAGGCCCAGCGCCTGCTCTCGGCCCCGCGCAAGCGCGAGCTCTGCGGCGTGATCGTGCGCTTCGCCGACGCCCTGGCGCGCGAGCGCGACCCCAAGGACCCCAAGGACCTCGACGGGCCGCCGGCGGACTACCGCAAGGCCTGCGCCCTCTATGACAAGGCGCTCGGGCTCGAGATCGACGAGCAGACCCGCGAGGAGGTGCTCTTCAAGCGCGCCCGCGCCCGCGAGCACGTGCAGGCCTACCAGGCCACGCGCGAGTACGTGGCCTACCTGGAGCGCTTCGACCCGACCTGGGGCGACGCCCCGGGCCGCGAGCGGCGCCCGACCGGAGCGCACCGCTGGGAGGCGCGCGAGCGCCTGCTGCACGCCATGCTCCAGACCAACCGCGGCCAGGCCTGGCGCCTCGCCGACGACCTGCTCCGCCTGCTCGAGACCCCCGCCGGCAAGAGCGCGCCCGCTGAGCTGGGCGCGACCGTGGCCTGGCTGCGCCTGCGCGCGATCGGCATGCCGACCCCGCCGCGCCACGCGCTCCCCGCCGGCCTCCAGGCCAGCGAGGCCTTCCTGGCGGCGCACCCGCGCCACCCCGCCGCGGTCGCCGTCGCCTGGTGGCGCGCCGAGGCTCAACGCACCTACGGCCAGCTCGACGACGCCGTGGCCGCCTACGAGGCCTTCCTGGCGGGCAAGGGCTTCCAGCTCCCCGCGGGCGAGGCCGCCTCGGCCGAGCTCGACGCGCTGCGCGCCTCCCCCAGCAAGCTGCTCGAGCGCTGGACCCGCGAGGGCGTGTTCATGATCGGCGAGATCCGCTTCAGCCAGCGCCGCTTCGAGGACGCGACCAAGCGCTACGAGGAGTACGTGCGCCGCTTCCCCAACGGCCCGCGCTGGTCCGCCGCCCACGCCAAGATCCGCGAGGCCCAGTTCCAGCGCTGCCTCGAGGCCGTGACCGCCAAGGACTACGCCACCGCCCGCAAGCGCTTCGACGCCTTCCTGGCCGCCCACCCTCTCGACGGCCGCGCCCCGCGCGTGCTCTTCCTGCTCGGCCAGCTGAGCGTGGTCGAGGGCGAGGAGTTCATCGAGCAGGCGATCAAGGACCCCGCCAAGCTCGCCCTTGCCAAGCCCCGCTTCGAGCAGGCGATCGCTGACTGGGCCCGCCTGGTCAGCAAGTATCCGGGGACCAACGAGTCGGCCCTGGCGCTCTATCGGACCGGCCTGCTCCAGGAGGAGCGCCTCGGCCAGCTCGAGACCGCGCTCGAGACCTACCGCCGCGTCACCTGGGGCAGCGCCTCGAGCCAGGCCCGCGCCCGGATCGCGCTCCTGACCCGCCAGCAGCTGAAGGTCACCACCGAGCGCGTGTTCCGCAGCGACGAGACCGCCACGATCAAGCTCGAGACGCGCAACCTCGAGACCCTCAGCGTGCGCCAGTACTTCCTCTCGCTCGAGGGCTACTTCCGCAAGCACAAGCAGGCGGGCGGCGTCGAGCGCCTCGATATCGCCCTGATCCAGCCGGACAAGACCTGGGAAGCCAAGGTCGACGACTACAGCAAGTACGCCCCCCGCGAGCAGCAGCTCGAGGTCCCCTTCCCGCAGGGCAAGGCCGGCGTGTGCCTGATCCACGTCAGCGGCGGTGACTTCGAGGCCACGACGCTGGTGGTCAAGAGCGACCTGGAGCTGATCTTCCGCGTCAGCCGCGAGGAGCTCTTGGCCTTCGCCCAGGACGCGCGCCAGGGCAAGGCCGCGGCGGGCGTCGAGGTCCTCGCCAGCGACGGCGAGAAGGTGTTCTCCCTCGGCAAGACCGGCGCGGACGGCGTGCTGCGCAAGAAGCACGAGCGCCTGGCCCAGGCCAACGACTGGCGCTTCTTCGCCAGCCTCGGCGACCACTCGGCCGCCAGCGAGCTGAGCCTCTCGGGCCTGCGCAACGCGGTCCAGCTCCGCCCCCGGGCCTACCTCTACACCGACCGGCCCGCCTATCAGCCGGGCCAGACCGTGCACGTCAAGGCGGTCCTGCGCGGGGTCGAGCAGAGCAGCTACGCCCTGCCCAAGGCCAAGAACTACCGCGTCCGCCTGATCGACGCCCGCGGGCGCGCGATCGACGAGGAGCTGGTCGCCGTGACCAGTTTCGGCACGGTGTGCGCCACCTTCGCCCTCGACGCCTCGGTCCCCGTCGGGACCTACCGCGTCGTGGCCGGCCCCGAGAAGAGCGACGAGGGCCCCAGCGCCAGCGGCACGATCCAGGTCCAGCAGTTCGAGCTGCGCCCGCTCGAGCTCGAGCTCGAGGCGCCGCGCGCGGTCTATCAGCGCGGCGAGGTGGTCGAGCTGACCGCCAAGGCCCGCTTCTCCTGGGGCCAGCCCGCCGCCGACAAGCAGATCGTGATCGACCTGCCCAACGGGCGGCGCGAGCAGGGCAAGACCGACGCCCAGGGCCGCTTCGAGCTGAAGTTCGACACCACCAGCCAGCCCCCCGGCGGCGTGGTCCGCTTCATGGCGCGCCTCCCCGAGGAGGGCGTCGCGGCCAGCCTGGAGGTGTTCCTGCCCCGGCTCGGCTTCCAGACCTCGGTCTCGACCAGCCAGGAGCTGGTCCTGGCCGGCGAGCCGGTCGAGCTGCGCTTCTCGACCAAGGGCCCCGACGGCAAGCCCGTCGGCCGCAAGCTGAACGTGTTCGTCCAGCGCCGCGAGGCCCGCAAGCCCGACCCCGTGCTCAACGCCGTGCCCTGGTTCCGCGCCCCCAGCGGCGGCAGCGCGACCCGCACCGTGCAGGAGCACCAGGTCAGCACCGACCCCAAGACGGGCGAGGCGCGCCTGAGCGTGAAGATCGAAGCGGGCGGCGACTACGTGATCCGCGCCGTCGGTGAGGACCGCTTCGGCCAGCCCGTGGTCGGCGAGAGCGGCCTGCGCGTCTCGGACGACGAGGACGGGACCCGCCTGCGCGTGTTCAGCGAGAGCGCCAGCCTCGAGGTCGGCCAGGCCCACAGCGTGCGGCTCCACTCGCGCCTGAAGGCGCCGACCCTGGCGCTCCTGACCTGGGAGGGCGACGCCGTGTTGGCCCACCGGGTCGTGACCCTGAAGCCCGGCTTCACCTCCCTCGAGACCCAGGTCGACCACGTCCACTTCCCCAACTTCCGCCTGGCGGTCACGGCCCTCGAGGAGCAGAAGCTGCACTCGGCCCACAAGGACTTCCGCGTCGCGCGGGAGCTGCGCGTGACGCTGAAGCCGAAGCAGGAGCGCTACGCGCCGGGCGAGACGGCCGAGGTCGAGCTGGTGGTGACCGATCAGCTCGGCCGCCCCGTCGAGGCCGAGCTGAGCCTGGCGCTGGTCGAGGAGACGCTCTACGCGCGCTTCCCCGAGCAGGTCGGCTCGATCAAGGCCGCCTTCGAGGAGGGCGTCAAGCGGCAGGCCGAGTTCCGCGTCTCGGCCAGCAACGCCTTCCGCTACGAGGGCAAGACCAGCGAGATCCTCAAGGCCTTCAAGGACGAGGCCAACCGGCTCGAGCTCGCCAAGAACGAGGCGACCGAGCTCAAGGAGCTCCAGAGCCAGCTCGAGAGCGAGCGCTCCTTCGCGCGGGGCCGCGCCGGCGGCCGCCGGATGCGCGACGCGCGCGAGAGCCTGGCCAAGAAGATGGCCCCCAGCCGCCAGGGCGCCCGCCCCATGCCCAGCCCGGCCGACGCGCCGGCCATGGAGCCCTCGGGCGGGATGTCCTTCGACGCCGACGATGAGGCCGATGGCGGCGGTGAGGCTGCCCCCCGGCAGGACGAGATCGGCGCCGGCTTCTGGAAGTGCGAGGTCGTGACCGACGCCCAGGGCCGGGCCACGATCTCGGTGCCCCTGCCGCAGCGGACCACGCGCTGGCGCCTGACGACCCGCGGCGTGAGCGTCGCGACCCTGGTCGGCGAAGCCCGCTCCCACGTCGTGACCGCCAAGGACTTCTTCGTCGAGCTCCTCGCCCCGCGCCACCTGCGCGAGGGCGACGAGATCCGCCTGCTGAGCCGCGTCCACGGCCCCAAGGGCGCCGAGGTCGAGCTGGAGCTGCAGCTGCGGGAGGGCGAGCGCTACCTCGCCAGCCGCCGCGCCCGCGCCACCCTGAGCGCCAGCGGCACGGCCGAGGTCGTGTTCGCCAACCTGAAGGTCCCCGCCGCCGAGGCGCTGGAGCTGGTCCTGAGCGGCAAGAGCGGCCAGGCCAGCGACTCGCTCAGCCGCCAGGTCCAGGTCGTGCCCTGGGGTGAGGAGGTCGTCGTGCACGGCGGCGGCACCGCGACCGGAGACGCCTCGGTCGTGCTCCGCCTGCCCCCTGGCCAGCTCCAGTCGCGCTGGCTGAGCGTGATGGTCGGCCCCTCGCTCGAGGGGACCCTGGCCGAGCTGGCGCTCCAGCGCGGCAACTGCTGGCCCGAGTCCCTCGGCGCCCGCCTGCTCGGCCTGGCGAGCGCCCTCCGCTACGCCCGCAAGCACGGCGCTGACGAGACCACCCTCCAGCGGCTCGAGCGCGCCCTGCGCCGCTCGCTGGGCGCGGTGGCCCCGACCCAGCAGGGCAACCGCGGCTGGGGCCTGGGCGGGGGAAGCGTCGAGGAGACCTGCTTCGTGCTCTGGGGTCTGGCCCAGAGCAAGGGCGCGATCCACTTCGTCCCCGAGACGCAGGCCGCTGAGAACCTGCTGCTCAACGCCTACCGCCGGACGGGCGACGCCAACCTGCGGACCCAGATCCTGCACGCCCTGGCCGAGGCCGGCCGCGCCGACTTCCGCCTGGCCAACTCGCTCTACCGCCTGCGCAACCGGCTCCAGCCCGCCGCCCTGGCGCGCCTGGCGCTGGTGTTCCTGAAGCTCGACCGGCGGAACTTCGCGACCGAGCTGGCCCGCGCGCTCCCGCGCAAGGTCACCGGCAACACCGAGGTCGACGCCTGGCAGCTCCTGGCCCTGGCCCGCGTGACCCCCGGGACGCCGGTGGCCGCCGAGCTGGCCAGCCAGCTCCTGGCGGGCCGCGGCGCGGGCCGCCACGTGATCGCCACTCGCCACGGCCTGGCCGTGGCGGCGCTGGCGGCCTACTACGCCGAGAGCGAGACCGAGCGCGACGACGCGCGGATCACGGTCCTGCTCGACGGGACCCCGCTGAAGGTGATCGAGCGGCGGGGCGCGAGCGGCGCCGTCCGCTTCGATATCCCCAGCGAGCAGCTGGGCACGAAGCAGGAGCTGGTGCTCCGCTTCCGCCTCGAGGGTCGGGCCCGCTACGCCTACGCGGCGACCTTCCGCGGCTTCCGCCCCAGCTACTCGGGCAAGAGCAAGCGCGGCTGGCGGGTCTATCACCGCCGCTATCTGCACGCGCCCTTGCGCCACCGCGGCAAGTCGATCGGCGTCCAGAGCACCTCGCCGGTCAAGAACGCGACCCTCGGCCAGCGGGTCGAGGTCGAGGTCAGCGTCAGCGCCCGGGCGCGCAAGGAGTCGGCCCTGATCGTGCACGAGCCCCTGCCGGCCGGGATGGCGCTGGTGCCGAACACGCTCCAGGGCGGCTTCGTCCACCACGAGCTGCAGGACGGCGAGCTGCGGCTCTACTTCCAGCCCAACCGCTACGTGGGCAACATCCGCTACGCGCTGGTCGGCCGCACGCCGGGCACCTTCCGCGTGCCGCCCACGCGCCTGGTCGACGAGCAGGACCGCTCCCGCGTCGGGCGCGGCGAGGTCACGACCCTCAGCGTGCTCGGCCCCGGAGAGCAGAGCCCGGACCGCTATCAGCTCAACGACTCGGAGCGCTACGCCCTGGGCTCGCTGCACTTCGCCGAGGGCGAGCTGGGCAAGGCGCTCGAGTACCTGGCGCCCCTCTTCGAGCGCAAGAAGCGCCCCAACGAGCGCGACCTGGCCAAGATGATCCTCTGGATCCACACCGCGCCCGAGCACTACGACGCGCGCCGGATCGTGGCCGCCTTCGAGATCCTGGCGGTGCGCTACCCCGACCTCGAGGTGCCCTTCGACAAGATCCTGGTCGTGGGTCGCGCCTACCGCGACCTCGGCGAGCACGAGCGCGCGATGCTCGTGTTCCGGGCCACGATCGACGCCAGCTTCCTCTCGGACAGCCAGATCGGCGCGATCCTGGCGGACCAGGGCCAGCCCCTGGGCGCCGTCGACTACCAGGAGGCGCTGTGGTGGCACTACCCCGGCTCGGCCGAGGTGGCGGGCTCGCTCTTCGCCACGGCCCAGCGGGTCTACGAGCTCGCGCCCCAGTGGCGCGCGCTGGCCAAGGAGCAGCGCCTGAGCCTCTCCTGGATGCCGGCCCGCGAGGAGAAGCCGACCCGCGTGGCGTTGATCGCCCGCGCGATCACGATGCTGCGCTTCTTCCTGGCGCACCACCCCCAGAGCCCGCTGGCCGACGACGCGGCCTTCTCGATGGCCAACGCCTACCTGGACCTGAAGCGCCATGACGACGTGGTGGTGCTCAGCCAGCGCAGCCTCTCGGTCTACCCCAAGAGCGACTTCCAGGGCTCCTTCCGCTACATGACCGCACTCGGTCACTTCTGGCGGCGTGACTACGCCAAGGCGCTCGAGCACGGCAAGGTCGTGGCCGAGAGCAAGACCCGCTTCCACCGCCTCGGCAAGTACATCCTCGGCCAGATCCACCACGCCCAGAACGACCCCGCCCAGGCGATCCGCTGGTACAGCGAGGTCAAGCAGCACTTCGCCGACGCCGGCGAGGCGATCGAGTATTTCGAGCGCAAGCACCTCCGCCTGCCCGAGGTGACGGTCGTGC
>CALDQK010001075.1 GCA_937911525.1 uncultured bacterium | reverse complement strand
AGCTGGGGCTGGAGGCGATCCAGGCCCACCTGCAGGCCTACCACGACGCCCTCGAGCCCGCGCTGCAGGAGCTGGGCTGGCGCTCGCTCCGGGCGCCGGACCCAGCAGCCCGCTCGGGGACGCTCTCCTTTGAGCCGCCCGCAGGCGTCGACGTGGTGGCGGTCCCGGAGCGGCTCGCCGCCCAAGGCGTCGCCGTCACCATCCCCGACGGCCGCCTGCGCCTCTCTCCGCACTGGCCCAACGCCCTGGAGGAGGTGGAGCGCGTCGTCGACGCGCTCCGCGCCTAGCCTCGGCTCGCTACCTCAAGCCAGCGGGCGCCCCGTTCTTGATCCAGGCCCGCACCGCGGCGAGGTCGTCCGGGCTGACGTCACCGCCCGGACCCCAGGTCCCGCCGATCGGCATTCGCTTGCCGTGGCCGCCGACCTGAATGTGGCTGCCCTCCAGCTTGTGGAGCAAGTAGGAGAGCTTGGGCTCGCCCGGAGCCACGAGGAGCATCGAGGGCAGCTGGTGGCTCTTGCGGTCCACGAGGCCCGCGTAGGCGTGGCGCGCGTCGAGAGCCAAGGCCGCGCTGGCGCGGGGGCCGGAGTGGCATCCCGAGCAGGCGTTGTCCAGGAGCGCCTGGACCTCGCCGACCACGACCTGGCCGTCGGGCTCGGGGATCGGCTCGGCCGCCTCGGCGGGGCGCGTCGGCGCCGCTGGCTCGCGGTCCGGCTCGGGCTCGGGGTCGGCGCTGCAGCCTGCGAGCAGTGCGGGGCAGAGGGCCAGGGTCAACAAGAGGGAGAGACGACGCATGGGGCACCCAATCTTCGCGCCGCGCCATGGTAGGCGACGGGGCGGAGAGTATCGTCTCGGCATGCTGCACCTCGACTCGATTCCGGCCATGCGCAAGCAGAGCCGCGCCTGGCGGGCCGCCGGCTCGCTCGGCTTCGTCCCGACCATGGGCGCCCTCCACGAGGGCCACATTTCGCTGGTCCGCGCCGCGCGCGAGCGCTGCGAGCACGTGGTCGCGAGCGTGTTCGTCAACCCGACCCAGTTCGGACCCAGCGAAGACCTGAGCACCTACCCGCGCGACCTCGAGGGCGACCGCGCCAAGCTCGAGGCCGCTGGCTGCGACGCGCTCTTCACCACGACCAAGGCCGAGATGTATCCCCCTGGCTTCTCGACCTGGGTGACTGTCGAAGGCTCGTTGACCGAGACCCTGTGCGGAGCCAAGCGCGCCGGCCACTTCCGCGGCGTCACCACGGTCGTGCTCAAGCTGCTCTCGATCGTCGGCCCGAGCCACGCGTTCTTCGGCGAGAAGGACCGCCAGCAGCTGATCGTGCTGGAGCGCATGGTCCGCGACCTGAACCTGCCGGTGGAGGTCCACGGCTGCCCGATCGTGCGCGAGGCAGACGGGCTGGCCCTCTCCAGCCGCAACGCCTATCTGGACGCCGACGAGCGGGAGCGCTCCCTCGCCTTGAGCCGCGGCCTGCGGGCTGCCCAGGCGGCCTTCGCCGGCGGCGAGCGCGACCCGCGCCAGCTCGAGGCCCTCGTCCAGGCGCAGCTCGACGCGGCCTCGGCCGAGGTTGACTACGTGAGCGCCGTCGACCCCTCGACCCTGGCCCCCGAGACCGAAGCCGGGGCCGGCACGATCCTGGCGGTCGCGGCCTTCCTCGGGAGGACGCGCCTGATCGACAACTGCCTGCTGGGGGAGCCCCTCCCCGAGGCGCAGGGCTGAGCGTGGAGCTGCGCGCCCCCGCCAAGACGAACCTCATTCTCGAGGTCCCCCGCAAGCGAGCCGACGGCTTTCACGAGCTCGACACCGTGTTCGCGGCCCTCGAGCTGGCCGATCGGCTCGTGCTCGAGCCCGCCGCGGCGCTCGAGCTGGTCGTCGAAGACCCGAGCTTGGCGGGGCCCGACAACCTCGTCCTGCGCGCCGCCGAGGCGCTGCGCGCGGCCGCTGGCCGGCCGGAGCTGGGCGCGCGGATCGAGCTCCACAAGGAGATCCCCGCTGGCGGCGGCCTGGGCGGCGGCTCGAGCGACGCCGCCGCCACCCTGCGCGGTCTGAACGCGCTCTGGGAGCTGGGCCTCCCCCACCAGCGCCTGGCCGAGTTGGCCGCCGAGCTCGGCTCCGACGTGGCCTTCTTCCTGCGCGGCGGGCTCCAGCGCGGGCGCGGGCGCGGCGAGCTGCTCGAGGTGCTCCCTCCCGCTCCGGCCCTGGACCTGGTCCTGCTCTTCCCGCCCTTCGGCTGCCCGACGGGCGAGGTCTATCGGGCCTTGGCGCCGCACCTCCCGAGCCAGCCCCGCGACGCTGAGCGGCTGATCGAGGCGCTCCCCGGCGGAGCCGAGGCCGTGGCGGGTGAGCTCTTCAACCGGCTCGCGCTGCCGGCCTACGAGTGCTTCCCCCAGCTGGCCGAGCTCGAGCAGGACCTGAGCGGTCGCGCGGGCTGCCTCGCGGTGCTCCTCTCGGGCAGCGGGAGCACCTTGGTCGCCCTCTGCAGAGACACCTCTGCGGCGAGGGCGCTGGCCACGGAGCTGCAGCGCGAGGGGCGCCGAGCCGTGGCGACGCGTACGGTCTCGGGGTCCTCCGCCCCAAGGGGTTAGAGAAACTCCCCAAGAACTCCTCGGCTCGATCGTGGTGCCCCATGGAGGCGCTCATGAAGACCCTGGCCGAGGACCCGACCATTGAACACGTGCCTGTCCGACCCGGGGTGCACGCGCGCCCCTCCGGGCGACGGGTGTTCACGCTCGACGGCGCCCAGCGCTGCCCCTTCTGCCACGACGCGGTCCGCTCGGGCGAGCTCCTGATCGCCTGCGGCGACTGCGGGGCGCTCTACCACGGGGAGTGCCACGCCGGGCGCTGCGCCACCCTGGGCTGTCCTGGCAGGGCGAGCGACCCCGCGAGCGAGCCCATAGCCGCCCCTCCGCGAGGCGGGCTGCGACCGCTCGGAGGGCGGACCTTGGCTTTCCTGGCGATCCTCTCGCTGGGGCTCAGCGCGGGGTCCTTCTGGATCAACCTCGCGCGGCAGGAAGGGATCGGCTGCCGGGCGGAGCCGATCGTGGAGGTCGTGCCCCTCCAGCCTCGCCCCAGGCCAGATCGCTCCGCGAGTCGCGTCTGGGTCGAGCTGGCCGAGGACGAGGTCTGGGCGCCGACCGGTGACTACCGACTCCGCGGGAGCCTGCTGGGCGAGGGCGAGGTCGAGGTAATCGTGCAGCTCAACGCCCGCGAGGTGATCCGCTACTCGGCGCTGGCCCCCGCTCCCCTCGACGTGCTCTTGCCCCTCCGCTCGGGCGCCAACACGGTCGAGGTGAGGGTGGTCCCCGCCAGGGGCCTCGAGACCCACGTCAGCAAGAGCGTGCACGGCCACTGAGCGCGAGCCCGAGCCTGCCCGATCCTCGCAGGCTCGGACTCGGGCAGGATTCGGGCTAGCCTGGGCGCGTGGACGACGACCTGCGCCGCGCGCTGCGCGCCTACCGCGAGGCGCCGCACGACCCTGACCTGGCAGCTGAGCTGGCCCGCGCCGCCTCGCGCGCGGGCGACGTGCTCCTGGCTCTGGCGGCCGCCCGCGGCGCGGGGGACGACGCCCACGCCGAGGCGGCCAGCCGCCTCGGCGCCGCGCTGGGGCTCGAGCTGGTCGGCCTCCAGCCGACAGAGACCTACCGCCGCGGCGCCCAGGCCCTCGCGCTCGTCCCGGGCGGCGTGTTCCTCGACGAAGGGGACGAGGCCTGGGCCAGCTCGCTCGAGCTGGGGGGGAGCCGCGCGCCCCTCCGGCGGGTCGAGCTGCCGGCCTTCCTGATCGCGCGCTGGCCGGTCTACGCCCGCAGCTGGAGCGAGGCTCGCGACCAGGCCCGGGACCAGGGCGGGCGGCTGCCGACCCCTGCAGAGTGGAAGAAGGCCTGGCGCGGCGGGCTCTACCTGGACGGGGACCTCAGCGCGCAGGTCAGGAACGAGGAGCCGGATCGCCTGCGACCTTCGGGGATCGCCGACCAGCCCCGCCAGTCCCTCGAGCGGGCGCCCGTATCGGGCCTGGTCTTTCCCCTCTTCGACGGGGCCGGCGAGTGGTGCTCGGAGCGGAGCCGGCTCGTGGCCCTGGCCAGCGGCGGCCGCTATCGCCTCCCGAGCCAGGGCGTGCGGGCCGCTGGGTATCGACTCGTGCTCGACATCGGACCCGGCCTCGCCTCGCAAGGTCCTTCGCCGACCTAGTAGAAGTCGCCAGCGCTATTGGAGATAGCGGCCCTCTCGGGCGCCCACCTTGCAAACGCCAAGAGGGCTGACTAATCCAGCAGTGGGGTTTTTATTCCTGCTCGGCTTGCTTGGAAAGGGCACCCGGGCGGGGGGTTGGTGGAAAATGTTTGGTGATGTGGATGTGCCCCTCTTGGAGGGGTGTCGCCGTGGCTGTACGGCGAGTTATCAGCAGCTATACGAAAAGTATTCCGGCAAGGTCTACGGGTTCGCCCGTCGCTTTTTGCGCGACGAGCAACACGCCGAGGACGTGACGCAGGAGGTCTTCCTGCGCGTGTTCCGCAAGCTATCGACCTTCCGGGGGGACGCTCGCTTCAGCACTTGGCTGTTTCGGGTGACTCTCAACAGCTGCAAGAACAAGCGTCGTTCGCTGGAGCGCGACTCGCGCTTCGACCCGGAGCGGTTCCGGGACGAGCGGCCGAAGACGTCTCGCGCGCCGGAGGCGGCGCTCGAGAACGAGTGGCTGGGGGGCCGGATCGACGAGGCGCTGAGGGAGCTCACCGAAGCGCAGCGCACGCTGATCCTGCTCAAGGCCGTCGACGAGCTCTCCTACCGCGAGATCGGTGATCTCCTCGGCGAGAGCGAAAACCAGGTGCGCGGCAAGCTCTATCGAGCTCGCAAGGCCTTCCGCAGCGCCCTGGAGCAGGTGGGCACGCCAGAGGAGGTGCTGGCATGCTGACCTAGCCGTCTCCGAGGAGACGATCGACACCCTGGGGGTTGGGGTCGTCGGCGGAGCTCCGCTGGGCAGAGCCAGTTTTCGCGAGCCTACAGCGAGAGGCTTGCGTATCCTGTGCCCTTCGGTGCGAACCGGCGAGTCGCTCCGGGTCGGACGGGTTCGAGCGAACCCGCGGCGCGGCGCGAAGCTCAGCTTGGCTGTGGGAGGCCAGGCTTTACCGGGGAGAGAGTCGTGACAGATCAAATGTCGCAGCATGACGAGCTCTGGGCCTTCGGGAACGATTCCGATTGGGGCCCGGGCTCCACGACGCCGCACTCCTACCTGCAGCCGCAGGCCAGGAGCGTGAGGCCGGCTGGCGCTTCACCGCGCCAGCCAGAAGGTCTTCAGCAGCATGGCTTGGGTGCGGTCCTGGACGGGCTGGCGCCTCCGCCTGCGCTGTGGAGCAAGATCGCCGATCAGCTGCGCGAAGACGGAGTGATCAGGGACTAGGCTCCCCTCGCCGCTTTCGTGCCGTTGTCCGTACGCCTCGCCCACTCTGGGCGAGGCGTTTGCGTTGGTTGACTCTCCTGCCCGTGCCCGGAGAGGAGCTGTCGCCACGGCTCGGGCAGCCCTCCGGAATGCACTGAGCCCCGCCTTCGATAGGCAGGGCTCAGCGTTTGACTGGTAGTGATCGGCGCAGGATCTATCGCAGGGCGCGGACCAGGCGGTCCACGGTGGCCTGCAGGCGCTCCTCGGTCAGGTACTCGCCACGAGCGATCATGTTGCGGATCTTCATGACCTTCTCCAGCCGGACGGGCGGGAGCTCGCGAGCAATCTTGAGGAAGCGGCGGTGGGCCTCAGCCTCGGTCTCCTCCTCGGAGTCGACCGCGTTGGCGCAGGCGTTGAGCAGGCGGCGCTCCTCGGGATCGAGGACGTGCACGCCGCTGTCGGAAAGGGAGTCGAAACCGTTGTTGTTCTCGAAACGCGACATCTTGAGCTCTCCTTGCTCTATTCGTGCCCGACCACCGCGGTCAGGCGCGCCGATCACCCTCTGACTCGGCCTAGAAGGGCCCGAGGAACTCGTTTCCACGGGGGCTAGTAGGCGTCGCCGGCGATCTGGCATTCCCAGGTCTGGACTACCTATCGACGTGGGCAGAAGCCGCCTTGAGCAAAAATCTCATGGATCTCAAGTTCCTTGCTTCGAGCGGCTTAGGAGGCGCCCCCCACGGCAAGTACCTCGGGTTCGGCGGACTCGAGAGCGAGACCGACCGCTTTTGCGGCCGAGGCGGCCTCTCGGGCGAGCTGCGCGAGCGTGCCCACGTCGACAGCGAGCGCTCCGACTGGCTCTCCGCAAGGGCGCTGGCTTCACCCTCCCGTTGACCCGTCGACTATCAAAGGACTTAGGTCAGGGCGCTGAACCCCTGCGCGTCTATGTCTGCGAGCCACGCGTGGTTGCCCACGTCCCAGGGAGGGGATACCATGCGCCGCGCTCGTAACCTCTTGGACGAGAGGGACCTATGTTCCAGAAGCCTGTTCGGCTGTTCCCCCTGCTCTTGCTCGGACTGCTGCTCCTCGTGGCGCAGCCGGCTGCGGCGCAGCCGCGCAACGACTACGAGTTCGACCTCAAGACGGAGAAGACCACCGAGCTGGTGGTCGAGTCCTTGCTCGAGCTGGTCGCCAACGAGTTCAAGGCGCTCCTGGTCCTCGACCCGCAGGTCGCCAACCTGCGCATGAAGTTCGCCAACCGCGCGAAGGTCCCGCTGACCTGGGCCACGATCAAGGACGTGCTCAAGTTCTACGACGTCCAGATCCTCGAGTCGCAGGAGACGCCAGGGGGGCCTTGGGTGATCAAGGCGGTCCACACTCGCCAGGTCACGACCAAGGCCACTCCGCCCTACAAGTTCGTCCCCGGCACGGACCTCCCCGATCAGGAGGAGATGGTCACGGCCGTGTTCCAGATCAACAACGGCGCGGCGAGCACGATCTTCGCCAACCTGCGCGGGATCATGTCCCGCGACCCCTCTCGGGCCGGCAACATCCTCTACGTCCAGGGCCCCGAGCTGCTGATCATCACCGACACGACCAGCAAGACGAGCTACTACCGGCGCCTGATCGAGGCCCTCGACGTGGCCGGCCCGCGCAAGGAGCTGAAGATCTTCCAGATCAACTTCGCGCCGGTGAACGAGCTGGCCACCGTGGTCACGACCCTGCTCAGCAGCCTGGCGGGCAGCGGGATCGGCAGCGGCGCCGGCGGCGCCCAGCCCGTGCGCAACCAGAACCAGCCTGGCGCCCAGCCCAACGTGATCGCCGACCAGCGGACCAATCAGCTGATCGTGGCGGCCTTCCCCATCGACCTCCCGACGGTCCAACGGGTGATCAACGCCCTCGACGTCAAGACCGTGCCCCCGCAGGGCAAGTTCCACGTCTACCAGTGCAAGGACGCCGACTCGGAGGGCCTCGCCGCCAAGATCCAAGAGCTCTTCACGGGACAGGTCACCCAGACGGGCGCTCAGCAGGGCGCTCGCCCGGTCGTTCGGCCCCGCCCGACCGGCGGAGGCGCTGCCCTCGGCGACGCCATCGGCACGGTGGAGACCCGGATCGTGGCGGACGAGCGGACCAACTCGCTCCTGATCCAGGCCGAGCCCACGGTCTACCAGCAGATCCTGGCCGTCCTCGACCAGCTCGACAAGAAGCGCCGCCGCGTCCTGATCGAGGCCGAGGTGTGGGAGATCACGACCCCCACCGACCAGCTGACCATCGCCTTCGAGCTCGCGGGCCTGACGAACGCCCACGAGGACTCGACGCGTCCGGCCGCGGTCACCAACTTCGGGCTCTCGACCCTGACGCCCGTCACGGACGACCAGGGCAACATCACCCGCCTGGGTCGCACCCCCAGCCTGGGCACCGGCCTGACGGCTGCCCTGACGCGCGACACCTTCGACAAGCTGCCCGTGATCGTCTCGGCCATCGCCAACTTCGAGCGGGCCAACCTCGTCACGCGGCCCTTCGCGATGACCAACGACAACGTCTCGGCGACCTTCACGATCAGCAATCGCCAGCCCTTCCTGACCACGACCGTCAACAACGTGGCTAGCCAGCAGAACGTGCAGTTCGTGGACGCCAACAGCTCGCTCGAGATCGAGCCGCAGGTCAACTCGGATCGCAACCTGAACCTCAAGCTGACCCTCGAGATCAGCTCCTTCTCGGGCTCGGGCTCGGCCAACCTCCCGCCCGGCACCAACAGCCGGCGCTACCAGGGTGAGGTCACGGTCCCCAACGGCAAGTACGTGGTGTTCGGCGGACTCGAGAGCGAGACCGACCGCTACGTCGAGGCCAAGGTCCCCTTCCTGGGCGACATCCCGATCATTGGCCACATCTTCAAGAACTGGAGTCGGTCCAAGACCAAGACCCAGATCTACATCTTCATTCGGCCCACGATCTTCAGCAACGACTCCTTCTCGGCCGAGGGAGCGCTGGGCAGCGAGCTGCGCGAGAAGGTCCACATCGCGAGCGAGCGGGCCGATTGGCTCCCCCCCGTCGTCCCGGACCGCTATCGGCGTGGGTCGGGCTTCACGCTCCAGGACGAGGCCTTCGAGGTGTTCGGGACCGGAACGGCCAACCCCTTCCGGAGCCCGCTCAAGAAGCGGAACTAGGTTCGCTAGAGTAGGACGGGCGCCTCGAGCGCTCGGGAGAGAGCATGCGGCGACGGATCCTCAAGGCCCTGGTGCGAGAGGGCATCCTCACCGAGCAGCAGGTGGAGGAGGCCCTCGGCGAGGAGCAGGCGACCGGGGTCAGCTTCGACCGCATCCTGCGCGATCGCGGCTGGGTGACCGAAGAGCGGCTCCTGACGGTCATCCATCGCAAGACCCTCTGGCCCTACGAGCGAGACCTCAGCAAGAAGGAGTGCCCCGAGGGCTTCACCGAGGCCGTCCCCCTCGCGGTCGCCCGCAAGCACATGCTGGTGGCCATCGGTCAGGACGAGGAGGGCTCCTACCTGATCGCCACCAACGAGCCCTTCAACCACTTCTCGACCGATGAGATCGCCTCGATGCTCGAGGCCGAGGTCCGCCCCGTGCTCGCCGGCCGCGGCGAGATCACGGCGATGCTCAACCGCGTCTACATGGGCAAGGAGGGCGAAGGCGGGCTCGGCTTCGACCTCGACGAGCTCGACGACGACATCATCACCGTCGACGAGGGCGACGACGCGGTCGAGAACCTGCTCGACGACCAGGACAAGGGACCGATCATTCGCCTGGTCAACAAGATCATCTTCGATGGCTATCGGATGCGCAGCAGCGACATCCACTTCCAGCCCCTCGAAGAGAAGCTCGTGGTGCGCTTCCGCATCGACGGTCTGCTCTACACCAAGGAGGAGATCCCCAAGGAGGCCCAGAACGCCGTCCTGACCCGCCTCAAGGTCATGTCGAAGATGGACATCGCCGAGCGGCGCCTGCCTCAGGACGGCCGCTCCAGCTGTCGGATCGGCGAGAACGAGATCGACATTCGCTACAACTCGGTCCCGACCGCCTACGGCGAGCGGATCGTGCTGCGTCTGCTCGACAAGACGACCAAGACCTACTCGCTCGAGAAGATCGGCCTCGCCAAGGAGGACTACCGGCGGATCAACCGCCTGCTCGGCTACCAGCACGGGATCATCCTCGTGACCGGGCCGACCGGCTCGGGCAAGACGACGACGCTCTACGCCGGCCTGTCCAAGATCAACGACTCCTCGATCAACGTGATCACGCTCGAGGACCCGATCGAGTACCACCTCTCGGGCATCAGCCAGATCCAGGTGGCGGTCAAGAAGGGCCTGACCTTCGCCAAGGGCCTGCGCGCGCTCATGCGTCAGGACCCCGACGTGATGATGGTCGGTGAGATCCGCGACGAGGAGACCGCGCGCGTCGCCATCCAGGCGGCGCTGACCGGTCACTTGGTGTTCTCGACCCTGCACACCAACGACGCGCCCAGCTCGGTCACGCGTCTGCTCGACATCGGGATCGAGCCCTACCTGGTCGCGAGCTCCGTGATCGCAGTGATCGCGCAGCGCCTCGTGCGCGTCATCTGCGATGGATGCAAGTCGGAGTACGAGCCAACGGACGAGGAGCTGAGCGAGATCGGCCTCCAGCGCGAGCAGCTCAGCGACGGGTTGATCTACCTCGGCATGGGCTGCGAGCGCTGCATCGACACGGGCTACATCGGCCGAACCGCGATCTACGAGATCCTGACGATCAACGAGCCCGTGCGCGAGAAGGTGATCGCGCGCGCGGGCGCGAGCGTGATCAAGGAGGTCGCGCTCAAGCACGGGCTGAAGACGCTGCGCATGGACGGCGCTCGCAAGGTGATCGAGGGCCACTCGACCATCGAAGAGGTCCTGCGCGTGACCCAGCTGGACATGTGAGCTGAGCGATGCCCGTCTTCCAGTACACCGCCTTCGACGAAGCCGGCGGCACCAAGCAGGGGATCATCGACGCCACGACGGCGCGTGAGGCGCGCGAGAAGCTGCGCGGTCGCAAGCTCTTCGTGACCGACATGACCGCGGTCCGAAAGGGCAAGGGCAAGAAGAAGAAGCCCACCAACGCGCTGGCCAAGACCAGCGGCCGCGGCAAGATCTCCGGCATGGGGCGGATCGAGGATCCGCCCGCCGAAGAGGAGAAGGACAGCGCCTTCGCCGGCGCCGCCTTCAGCATTCAGCGCTTCATGGTCAAGGGGGCGCGCAACGAGCTGGTCGGCGTGACCCGACTGCTCGCGACCCTGCTCAAGGCCGGCATCAACCTCATCGACGCGATCACCTCGGTGATCCAGCAGATCAACGACAAGCACCTTGAGTCGGTCATGCGCCAGGTGCGCGAGGACCTCAAGGGCGGGGCGAGCTTCGCCGACTCCCTGGCCCAGCACCCTGAGCTCTTCGACTCGCTCTACATCAACATGGTCCGCGCCGGCGAGGCCTCGGGCGCCCTCGACGAGGTGCTCCGCCGCCTGGCCGACTTCCTCCAGGCCCAGACGCGCATGAAGAACCGCGTCTCGGCCGCGATGACCTATCCCCTGATCATGATGATCATGGGCGGCGCCGTCGTCAGCTTCCTGCTCGCCTTCGTGGTCCCCAAGATCGTCAAGGTCGTGCTCAAGAAGGGCAACGTCCTCCCCCTGCCCACCAAGATGCTGATCACGATCCAGGACCTCTTCCTCAGGTACTGGTGGCTGGGTCTGCTCCTGATGGTCGTGTCCTGGGTCGTCTACACGGCGATCACAGCGACCGAGAAGGGCGCCCTGGCGCGCGACACCTACAAGCTCAACATCCCGATCCTGGGCGAGCTCTTCCGCAAGCAGTCGGTGGCCCGCTTCGCGACCACCTTCGCGACCCTGCTCAGCTCGGGCGTCCAGGCGACCGAGTGCCTGCGCATCCTCAGCAGCGTGGTCGACAACAAGCTGCTGGGCAAGACGCTGATCGAGGTCCGCGAGCGCATCCTCGAGGGCACCGACATCTCGACCCCGCTCAAGAACAGCAAGATCTTCCCGCCGGTCGTGGGCGACATGATCGCGATCGGCGAGGAGTCCGGCCAGCTCGAGGAGCTGCTCGAGCGGATCGCCGAGACCTACGACGAAGAGGTCGACCTGACCTCCCAGAAGGTGACCTCGCTGATCGAGCCGATCATCATCGTGGCCATGGCCGTCGTGGTCGGCTTCATCGTGCTCTCGATCGTGCTGCCCCTCGTCCAGGGCTTCAACTTCTAGGAAGAGCGCGGCTGCGCCGCGTCTTCCTAGAAATGCTCGTGGGCGGAGGCCGGTTGCGGGTGTGGTGGGGGCGCGGGGGTGGGCGCGGGGTCCCTGCGTGTGCGGGGGCGGATCCATTGGGGCGCCAGGGCGGGCGTGGGGCCGTTGAAGCGCGTGGGTGGAGATCGCCCGCGCCGACATCGACTTTCCCGGAGCCGAAGATCGCCTACGCCCACGGCTGGCGTCTTCGCCGACCTTCTCCGCTTGCGGACGCGCCCCCAAGATCGCCTACGCCCACGGCTGGCGCCCTCACCGACCTTCTCCGCCCCCGGACGCGCTCCCAAGATCGCCTACGCCCGCGGCTGGCGCCCTCACCGACCTTCTCCGCCCCCGGACGCGCTCCCAAGATCGCCTACGCCCGCGGCTGGCGCCCTCACCGACCTTCTCCGCCCCCGGACGCCCCACCAGCCTTCGCCGGCGAGCATCTAGGAAGACGCGGCGCAGCCGCGCTCTTCCTAGCGGGAGAACTCGGCGATCTCGCTCAGGAGCGCTCCCAAGCGACCCGCCAAGAGGTCGTTGTGGCCTGCGTTCTCGATCGTGCGCATGCTGCAGCGAGCCTCGCCCAGGCTCTGGGCCAGGGCTGCTCCGACGCGGTAGGGGATGACCCCGTCCCGGCGCCCGTGGATCACGAACACGGGCTGGGAGCTCTTGGCCAGCGCGCTGCGCGAGTCGAACACGTCACGCACTCCCAGCCAGGCCAGCGGGCCCCGGTAATGCAGCGGCCGGGACGGGGTGTTGAAGTA
>CALDQK010001074.1 GCA_937911525.1 uncultured bacterium | reverse complement strand
GGGCTTGGGCTCCGGCTTCGGCTCGGGCTTGGGCTCCGGCTTGGGAGCCGCAGCCGCGGGCGGCTTGGCAGGCGCGGCGGCCGTCTTCTTGCCCTTGGCGTCGAGGCCGTATTCCTTGTTGAGCTTCTCGAGGACCATTTGGGCCAGCTTCTTGAGCGTCGGGAACACGCCCTCGCCGGTCACCGCCACGGCCTCGAAGGTCGGCACGCCATACTTGTTGACGGCTCGATCCAGCTCGTCGGGAGGCAGGGCGCTGGGGAGGTCGCGCTTGTTCCACTGCAGGACCATGGGGATCGTCTTGGGATCCAGGCCCTGCTCGCGCAGGTTCTCCTCGAGGTTGGCGAAGGACTCGAGGTTCTCCTCCATCTTCTCGGGCTGACTGTCCGCCACGAACACCACGCCGTCGGCGCCCTGGAGCACCAGCTTGCGGGTCGCGTTGTAGTAGACCTGGCCAGGCACCGTGTAGAGCTGGAACTTCGTGTTCATGCCGCCGACCTTGCCCAGCTCGAGCGGCATGTAATCGAAGAACAGGGTGCGGTCGCCCTCGGTCGCGATCGAGGTCAACTCACCCTTCTTGCTGGCCGGGGCCTTCTTGTGGACGACCTCTAGATTGGTCGTCTTCCCCGAGAGGCCAGGCCCGTAATACACGAGCTTGCAGTTGATCTCTCGCTTGGCGAAGTTGATCTGGACCATTGCTCTCTCCCGATCCGTCGGGGCCCCCGCCCCCCGGTTCGGCTTGCCTCGACGCCAGCTAGAACTGGACGAAGAGGTCTTCTCTGTTGGACCCCGCAAACGAGTCTGCGTGGTTCGTTGTAGTTGCAGGCATCGCGCCCGTCAAATCCGCTTGCCCATCCCACGAATCTTACGAGCGGCGGACTCGACTTCGATGGCGACCTGCTCTAGACGCATTTCCATCTTGGTAATCACGACCAGATAGCCGACGTCGAGGTTGACGAAGACCATCCGGCCATGAGCCGAAGTCATGGTGAACTGTTCGAAGGCCGATCGGCCGAGGCTCTCGAGGGCTCGCTCGGCGACCTGGATCACGTGCGAGCTGACGGCCGCCACGCTCTCGGTCTCGAGGTCGGGGCCGAGGGCTTCGGCCACGACGACGCCCTCCTTCGTCACGACCATGGAGCCCTTGACGCCGGCGACCTGATTGAGATCGATGAGGATCCGCTCCATGCCGCCCCTAGAGGTAGAGCTCGTGCTCGACGAAGCGGTGAACCTCGTCGGAGAGTCGGCTCTTCTTCGCCTTGCTGTCAGCGAGGATTCCGACCTTGAGGTGATCGACGACGATCAGGTAGAGCCACCCGTCGCCGCACTCGAAGAGGCCCTTCTCGAAGGTCGAGATGTCCATTCGCAGGGAGCACTCGATCGCGGCCTGAAAGACCTTGCGCAGCGTGTCCGCGAGCGGCTTGGCGCTCTGGGAGGTGCCGGGGTGCGCGGCCAGGAGCTCATTGCTGGGCCCGAGCACGACGGCCTTCTCGTAGCCCTGGATCCGCTCGGAGAGGAGCGGCAGCTTGCGGGCGAGGTGGTCGGGGTTGCGCGTGTAGCGCACCGCCAGCAGGCCCGCCCGCTCCACGCTGCCGGCCGAGACGCGCCGCTCGAAGTCGGCGAGCTGGTCCTTGAGCGTGGTGTGCTTGCTGGGCTTCATTTGCTGCAGCGTCTCGATCAGCCCCACCGCCTTGCGGTCGTCGGGGGCGAACTCGAGGATCATCTGCGCCTTGTCGAGGGCGCGGTTGCGCGCCCCGATCGCCTGGTAGATCTCGGCCAGCTGGAAGAGCAGCCGGTAGTTCTCGCGGTTGAGGTCGACGGCCTTCTCGAAGAGCTCGATCGCGGCCTTGCCGTCGCTGGCGCGCAGGTCGCGCTGGAAGCGCTCGTAGCGAATGTCCGCCAGGACGATGTAGTTGCCCTCGAAGTTGGGGTAGAGCTCGACGCCCTTGCGCGCGAGCTCGATCGCCTGGTCGAGGTCGCGCATCTTCTTGTAGAGGCGCGCGAGCTTGTAGTAGGCCTTGGGGCCCGGGGCCTTGCGGATCTCGTCGCGCCCCTGCTTGAGGTCGTCGGCGTGGACCGCGCGAATCAGCCGCTTGTAGGCGCCAGTCAGCGACTCGGCGTGAGGGAACTCCTGGATCCCCTTCTCGGCCTCTTCGAGCGCTACGTCGTAGCGACCGAGGTCGATGCACTTGTCGATGAACTGTCCGATGCCGTACGGCGAGCGCTCCTGAACGAGCTCGCGCCGCGCATCAGCCAGCGCACGATTCGCCTTGAAGTCGGACCACCAACCCATGCTGCTCGGGCTTCCTCCCCTAGGGACACCCCTCCACGCGGACTCCAGCGCGGAATACGCGATGGACGAAGCCAGTGGACAGATCAGCTTAGCGGGCCGTAGCCCTTTGACCTGAAAAGACTTCTGGGTGCCGCGACGGTATAGCACCGACTTTGCGGCCCTGTCAAGGCGACCAGGCCCAGGAAAGTTTTTCCGAGAGACCCTGTATCGTGGCCCACCATGCAGACACTGGAGCCAGCGCCGCGCTGGCAGGGGCGCTTGCTCCTCATGGCGACGGGCTGCCTGCTGGCGGCCTTCTGTCTGCGCGAGGACGTTCAGCCCGACCTCTACTTCCACTTGGCCGCGGGCCGCTGGATCTGGGAGCACGGGCTCCCGACCCGCAACGAGTTCCTGGCGCCCTTCCCCCAGCACGCCTTCGTGGACCACGAGTGGCTCTTCCAGTGGCTGGTGTGGCCTGCCTGGCAGCTGGGCGGAGCGCGGCTGCTCTCGCTGCTCAAGGCCTTGACCTTGCTCGGCGGCTTCGCAGCGCTGGTGGCGGCGGCGGGTCAGCGCGGTCCACGCCTGCGCTGGGCCGTCCTGGCCGCCGCGATCCTGGTCGGCGGCGGACGCTTCGTGCTCCGGCCCGAGGTGCTCTCGATCGCCTGCGCGGCGCTCTACCTCTGGCTGCTCGGTCGCGAAGCGCGCGAGGGACCCTCGCGCCGCACCCTGATCGTGTTGCCGCTGGTGCAGCTCCTGTGGAGCAACGCGCACGGCTTCTCCCTGATCGGTCCCACCCTGCTCGTTGTGACGCTGGCGACGCGGGGGGCTCACGCGGCGATCGCGAAGCGCTGGCCCAGCCTGGGCGCGCGCCTGGGCGAAGCCCCCAGCTGGCAAGGGCTGAAGCGCGCCGCCGGCCTCCTGGCCCTGGTCGCGCTCGCCTCCATGCTCAACCCCTACGGCGTCGAGGCGGCGCTCTACCCCTTCCTGATCCTCTTGCGCACGGGAGAGGACGCGGCCAGCGCCGGGCTCAACTACCAGGTCGTCGAGCTGTGGAGCCCCTTCCACCCGGCCCTGGCGGGCCAGCCCGAGGTCGCGCTCTACAAGGCCTGGTTGTTGGCGGCGATTCCGCTGTGGCTGCTCGGCCTGGCCCGCGGTCGCTCCAGCCTGGAGGAGGGGGCGCGCGCGGCCCTGCTCTGCGCCAGCTCGCTCCTCTACGTGCGAAACCTCCCCTTCGCGGCCCTGGGGCTGCTCCCCCTGACCGTGGGCGGACTCGGCGCGCTGTGGGAGCTGGGACGCGAGCGACTCGGGCGCTCCGCGCCCAACGCCCGCAGCGTGGCCGTGGTGCTGGCGGCGCTCGGCGTCCTCGGGCTGACGCGCGCCGTGCTGAGCGACCGCTTCCACCAGAACGCCAGCTATGACCCCCGCGCCGGGCTGGGGCTGGCGGGCTTCACGGCCTACCCAGAGGCCTGCGACTTCCTCGCCGAAAGCCCGCCGCGAGGACCGCTCTTCAACAACTTCGGCGCCGGCCACTACCTGCTCTGGCGCCGCGGCAGCGAGCCGCCCAAGCCCTACATTTGCGGAAACACGGACCTCTACCCAGGCGAGCACCTGCGCCGCTACGCGGCCGTCATGCGGGGAGAGCGCCCGATCACAGCGCTCCTCGACGAAGCGGGCGTGAGCGACGTCCTCCTCGACCACCGCGTGGAGACGCCCGACCCCGTGATCCTGACCCTGGTGGCCTCGCCGGCGTGGGCGCTCGTCCACGCCGACCGCCGGGCGCTGGTGTTCCGCCGCGCTCCGGCCGAGGCGCTCGACCTCGCCGCCCTGGCGCGCGCTGCCCGCGGGTGGGAGTTTCCCAGCGAAGAGCCCGACGCCTTCCCGCCCACGCGCCTGTTGCGGACCCTGGGGCTGCTCCCGCGTCGCCCCCCCAACCCGCTCCACCGGCTGCAAGTGGCCCACCTGCTCGAGCTGCTCGGGCAGGGGAGCGCCGCCCTCGACCTCGCCCGCGAGGCGGAGCGCCTCGCGCCGGGCTCCCCCCTGGTGCTGCGGGGACTGGCCAGCCTGGAGGAGGCGGCGGGCACCCCCGCGACCGCGGCCTCCCGCTGGCGTGAGCTCGCCGCCGCGGCCCCCCTCGACCCGCTGCCCTGGGTCAAGCTGGGGCTCTCGGCCTTGCGACGCGGCGAGGCGCGCGCGGCGCGCGACGCCTTCCAGGAGGCGCTCCGGCGAGACCCGACCTCGGTGCTGGCCCGGCAGAACCTCTTGGCCGCCCTCGAGATGTCCCGCGACGCCCTCGGCCTGCGCGCGACCCTGGCGGCGATCCCGAGCGGCGACCGCTCCTTCTCGCCGGCCAAGCGGGCCTACTACCTCGGCGTCGCCTCGATGCTGGAGGAGGACTGGGAGCGGGCCGCCGAGCGCCTGGAGGAGGCGGTCGCCGCCGACCCCTCGCTGGGACCCGCGATCAGCCGCTGGGCCGAGGTCCTGGGCTACCTCCGCCGCTGGAGCCAGGCGGAGGCCGCCTGGCTCCGGCTCTGCGAGGTCACCCCGGGCGACGCCTCGGCCTGGCGAGCGCTGGGGCGGGTCCGGCGCGTCCAGGAGAACGCCGAGGGGGCCCTGGCCGCCTGGCGTCGAGCCGCGCTGGTCGACCCCCGCGAGGTCGAGGCCCTCCTGCTGACCGGCGCCCTCGAGGTCCGCCGGGGAGACCTGGCCGGAGCGAGGAGCACCCTGGCGGAGCTCCAGCGGCGGGCGCCGCGCGACCCGCGGGTCGCCAAGCTGGCGCAGCTGGTCGCCAGCATGGGCGGCTAGACCGACCCTGCCCGATCCTCGCAGGC
>CALDQK010001073.1 GCA_937911525.1 uncultured bacterium | reverse complement strand
GGCCTGGCCGGCCTCGTCCACGAGGCGCCCCACCAGCAGGCGCGGGCCCCCAGGCAGCGCGCGCCAGGCGCCCAGGCCCAGAACGCCCAGGCCCAGCGCGACCAGCAGCGCCGCCGCCAGCAGGGCCAGCCCGCGCCAGGAGCGGCGCCCGGGCAAGGGCCGCACGGGCAGGGGCGCCACCTGCGCCTCGGCGGGCTCAGGGGCGGCTTGATCGGGCAGCAGGGAGAGCTGCCCCAGGTCTTCGCTCAGCTCGAGCAGCTGCCCCAGCTCTGCGGCGCAGGACCCGCACTCGGCGAGGTGCGCCTCGACCTCGGCGGCGGACGCGTCCTCGAGGGCGCCCGTGAGGAACTCGGGCAGGCGCGGGCGGACGTCCTCACAGCGCTCGCTCACGCCTCACCTCGCAGGACCTCGCGCAGGAGGGCCAGCCCTCGGGCCACGCGGCTGCGAGCCGTGCGCTCGCCGACCTCGAGCCGCCGGGCGACGGCGGGGAAGCCGAGCTGCTCGAGGTAGCGCAGGCGCAGGGCGCTCTGGAAGGGCTCACGCACCTGCCCCAGGGCCGCGCGCAGCCGCTCGAGCTCCTCGCGCCGCGCCGCCTGATCGGGCGCGCTCGCGGCCTCGGGCCGACCCGCCGCGCGGGCGGCGGCTCCAGCCAGGGCGCGCTCTTCGCGCTCGCGCCGGCGCAGGCGATCGATCGCCCGCCGCTGCGTGACGGCGAAGAGCCAGGCGCGCCGGGAGCGCGCGTCGCTGGCTTGGGTCTCGGCTTGGAGCAGGGCGTCCTGCACTACGTCCTCGGCGTCGCTGCCTGGACCGAGCACCCGCCGCGCGACCTGCAACAGGCGCTCGCGCAGCTGGGGATCGTCCAGGGCGGTGGTTGGGGGTCCTTGGGTCTCCGGCAATCGCTCGGGGCGCTCCGGTGCCGCACCCCCCTCCTCACCCTTCACGTCGCGCGAGGGGGGCTGATTGACCCCGGAGAGATTCCGATTCGTCGCAAGTGCTGCTCTGGCAGGTGGCTGCGCGGGCGAACCACCCTTCTGCGCGAGACTTCAACAACGGCGCAGAGAGCGTCGCTCGCGCTTCGGCGGGTGATTGCTCGACCAAGAGTTCTTTCAACGCAAAGACGCAAAGGCGCTAAGCCGCAAGGAGCGTCGCTCGCGCTTCGGCGGGCGATTGCTCGATCGAGGGCGCTTCCCGGGTTAGCGACAGGTTCCTCGCTCCAATTCCTCATTTATCAAGCGAAGCCTCGGGCGCGCGCGCGCCTTCGCTCACACCTCGACCTCTCTGCGTCTCTGCGTCTTTGCGTCTTTGCGTTGAATCGCTCACACCGGGCGCCCTCGCGCGTCACCGACCTAGCCGGCCTTCTTCGCCTTCTCGCTCGTCTTCGACTTGCTCTTCTTGCTCTTCTTGCTCTTCTTGCTCTTCTTCGCCTCGCCGGCCTTTCGCAGCGCATCGAGCGCGCGCTCCAGCTTCTCGACCCGCTCCTCCAGCGAGCGCTTGGCCTTCTCCAGCTCCTGCGCGCGCTGGCGCAGCTCCGAGAGCTGCTTGCTCGGCGGCGCCCCGGCGCGGATCGCCTGGGCCGCCTTCTCGGCGGCCTCGCGGACGCGCTCGTCGGAGTCGAGCTGGGCCAGGCGCTCGACCTCGGCCAGGAGGGGGCGCGCGGCCAGGCCCATGGTCTGGAGCGCCTCGAGGGCCGCCCGGCGGACCCAGCGGTTGGAGTCGCTCAGGAGGGGCTTCAGCGCGCCGAGGGCGAGCTCGACCTGGGCCGGGGTCGCGCCGGGCAGTCCCGCGGCGGCGAGGCCTCGCGCCGCGCTGCTGCGCACGCGCGAGGGCTGGCGGGGTGAGACGTAGGGAGCGACGAGGGCGACCAGCTCGGGGCGGTCGAGAGCGCGCAGCGCGTCCAGCGCGGCCTGGCGGATCACCTGGTTGTGCGACTCCTTGCCCAGGCTCGCCTCGAGGACCGCCCGCGGCTGGGGCTCGGCCTTCCCGTAGGCCCGCAGCGCGGCCGCCTCGACGTAGTAGCTCGCGTCGCCCTTGGTCAGGAGCGCCTCGAGCGCGGCGGCCGCCTTGGCGTCCCTGCCGCGTCGCTCGAGGGCCTCCGCCGCGGCGCGGCGGACCTTGGGGTGCTCCTCCTGCAGGGCCGCCAGGAGCGCGTCGCGCGCGGGGTCCCCCGGGACGCCCCCCAGGGCCTTGGCGACCTCGGCCCGGACCCCCCAGTAGGGCTCGCTCTTCAGCGACGCGAAGAGCGCCTCGAGCGCGGCGGGGCGGCGGTCCTTGGCCAGGTGCCGCGCGGCGCGGATCTTGCCGATCGTGTCGCCCGAGCCGAGCTGGCGGATCCAGAGCGCGCGCCCCTTGTGGACCGCGAGCTCCTTGAGCAGGACGGCCTCGCGCGGGTCGAAGCGGAAGTAGCTCGGCGCCTCCCGGCTGACCAGGGTGAAGCGCTCGCGCTTGCTCTGGACCGGGATCGTGAGGTTCTGCTCGCGCTCGCCGAAGCGCAGCAGCAGCTCGGCGGGGAAGTGGTAGGCCTCCTCCTTCTGGGTCTGCTCGATCGTGATCGTGAGCAGCCCGCGCTTCCCGTCGTGGTCGAGGCTGACCTTCAGCTTGGGGTGGCCGGGGCGCTCGACCCACTGGGCGAAGAAGCGCTCGAGGTTGCGCCCCGACTCGCGCTCGAGGGCCCGGCGCAGGTCGGCGGTCTCGACCGAGCGGTCCTGGTTCTCGCGGGTGTAGCGCTGGATCCCTCGCCAGAAGGCGTCTTCGCCCAGCTGGCGGCGCAGCATGTGGATCACGCAGCTCCCCTTGGGGTAGGCCCGCCCGTCGAACATCGAGCCGGGGTTGGGGTAGCGGCGGTCGAGGATCGGGCGGCGCGCGCCCGCCGGCATGCCCCGCTCCGAGTTGCGGAACAGGTCGTAGAGGTAGTCGGCTTCACCCTGGCTGTGCTCGACCCACACCGCGTCGAAGTAGGTCGCGAAGCTCTCGTTGAGCCAAATGTGCGCCCAGTCGCGGCAGGTGAGCAGGTCGCCGTACCACTGGTGGGCCAGCTCGTGGGCGATCAGGCCGTCCGAGCTGTAGTCGAGGTGGGCGCGCGCGTCGTGGAGCGTGCGCTCGTTGAGGGTCGTGGCGCCGGTGTTCTCCATGCCGCCGGCGCTGAACTGCTCGACCACGACCTGGTCGTACTTGACCCAAGGGTAGGGCACCCCGGTCTTGGCGCTGAACAGGTCGAGCATCGCGCTGGTGTTCTCGAAGGAGCGCAGCGCGTCCGCCTTGCGGTCGGGGGGGACGTACCAGGTCTGCGAGACCGAGCGCCCCTCGGGCCCCTGCCAGGGCTTGCCCTCGATCTCGGCGAAGGTGCCGACGACGAGGGTCACGAGGTAGGCCACGTGGGGGCGCTCCTGCAGGAAGGACCAGCTGACCTTGCCGTCCGCTCGCTTGGTCTTGCCGGTCAGCTTGCCGTTGCTGACGACGGTCAGGCCAGGTTCGACGTGGGCGGTCAGGCTCGTGGCCTGGCGCTCGTCGGGGTGGTCGACGCAGGGGAACCAGTAGCGGTTGTAGGTGGCCTCGCCCTGGGACCACACCTGGTAGGGCACGTCGGGGTTGGCCTCGCTGGGGGCGAAGAAGTTCAGGCCGCTCTCGGGGTCGGTGACCGAGTAGGAGACGACGACCTCTCCGCTGGCGCCGCGCTGGAGCTCGAGCGCGATCGAGAGCCGCTTCCCGTCGTAGTCGTAGCGCAGCTCCTTGCGGCCGGCGGCGCTCACGAGTTCGACCTTGGCGATCCGGTGGTCGACGGCGTCGAGCTCGACGCGGCGCAGGTCGCTCAGGGCCTTGAAGCGGAGCGTCGCGCTGCCCTCGACGCGCTTGGCCTTCAGGTCGACGGCCAGGTCGAGGTCGATCCGCTCGACGTCGATCGGGCGATCGGGGGCGAAGCGCCACTCCTCGGGGGCGGCGTGGGCGCCGGGGGCGACGAGGAGCAGGGCCGCGAGTGCGGTCAGGAGTCGAGGGGCGCGCATGGTGGCCTCCAGGGGTGCGAGGGGAGGGATTCTACGGGCTTGTTTGCGGGCTGCCCCCCGCTCAGAATGGCCAGGTGAGCAACGAGCTCCATGTCGAGATCCTCGACGGCGACCAGGCGGGAGAGCGGCACGAGCTCTCCGGGATCTGCGTCGTCGGTCGCAGCGCGGACTGCACGCTGCAGATCGCGCACCCCGCGATCTCGCGCGAGCACGCGATGATCCGCCTCGAGGAGGGCACGGGCTGGGTGGTCGAGGACCTCGACAGCAGCCAGGGGACCTTCGTCAACGACTTCCGCACCCGCAAGGCGGTGCTCCTCGACGGCGACAAGATCCGGGTCGGGCCGATCTCGCTGCGGGTCCAGACGAGCAAGCCGCACCTCGACGAGGTGCCGCCCGACGAGGTCGAGGTCGTCCAGAGCCGCTTCATGCCGACCACCCGCCTCTCGCTCGACGTGGTCAAGTGGCGAACCAGCGCGCGCTACCTGACCGACGGCAGCGACTCGGGCGTGGTGCAGGCAGCCGCGGCGGAGGGCGCCGCCGCGAGCCCTCCCGCCAACCAGGGCACGGCGCTCGTCCCCGACACGGGGCTCTCGCAGAGCGGCGAGACCGAGACCGAGCGGCGCCTGGAGCTGATGCTCCAGATCAGCGCCTCCCTGGCGGCGATCCACCAGCCCGACCGGCTGACGCGCGAGACGGCGGTCCGGCTGAGCAACCTCTTCCCGCAGGCGCGCCGGATCGGCTTCTTCCGGCTCGAGGCGGACAGCAAGTCCGAGTCGGGCGACAGCAACGTGCTCCGGCCGACCTACCTCGTCGACCGCGCCCGCTCCCAGGGCGACGACAAGCCGGTCCACGTGAGCCAGAAGGTGCTCCAGTCGGCGATCGACCGGCGCCAGGCGGTCCTCTCGGAGGACGTCTCGGCCGACCCGCGCTTCTCGGTCTCCGACAGCCTGAGCGCCGACGGGGTGGTCTCGATCGTGTGCGTCCCGCTCTGCCTCGGCGAGCGGGTCCTGGGCGTGATCTACATGGACACCGTCGACGGGACCGATCCCTTCGACGAGGGCGCGCTGCGCCTCGTGACCGGCGTGGCGGGGCTGCTCGCGGCGGCCTTCGAGAACGCGCGCCTCTTCGCGCAGGTCCAGAACGAGTCGATCCGCCGGGCCAGCCTCGAGCGCTACTTCTCGCCGGACCTCGTCGAGCGGGTGCTCAAGGGCGACCTGCCGCTGGCGCGCGAGGGGCGCCTGGCCGAGGGCACGATCCTGTTCGTGGACATCCGCGGCTTCACGCGGCTCACGATCACCACCGACCCGAACGTGCTCGTCCGCACGCTGAACGCCTACTTCGCGGCCATGCAGCGGATCATCTTCCGCACCCGCGGGACCGTCGAGCGCTTCGGGGGCGACTCGATCCTGGCCTACTGGGGGATCGTGGATCAGGACCCGCAGGGTCCGCGCCACGGCCTGCGCGCGGCCCTCGCGATGCAGATCGAGGTGTTCCGGCTCAACCCCGAGCTGATCCGCAACCAGCAGCCGCCGATCCAGATCGCGGTCGGACTCAACACGGGCGAGGTCGTCGCCGGCGACGTGGGCTCGGCCGAGCGCTACGAGTTCACGATCCTGGGCGACGCGATCAACATGGCCCGCCGCTTCGAGGCCCTGGCCGCCGCCTGGGAGGTGATCGCCGGCGAGGCCACCGTCATCGCGGCCGGCAAGGGCGTGCTCCACGAGCCCCTCCCCCCGACGACCGTCAAGGGGAAGGAGAAGCCGGTCCAGGTCTCGCTGGTCTACGGGCTGGCGGTCGGTGAGGTCGCGGCCGGCAAGCGGAGCTGGGAGCTGGCCGTCCCGGGCGACCTGTGGCTCGAGGGGGCCTCGGCGCCGCAGAAGACGCTGGCGGCCTCGATCGAGCTCGGCAACGAGGTCGTGCTCGAGGTCCTGACCGCGGACGACCCCGAGCCCGGGACCCAGGTCAACGTCCAGCTGCGCCTCCCGCGGGCCCAGCAGACGGTGCGCGGGATCGGCCGCGTCCTGCCGGCGGGCGTGGCCGAGACGGTGATGCTCATGGGCGGCGCGCCCAACCTGGCGGTCGCCGGCAGCGGCGTGCAGCGGATCAAGCTGGCCCTGCTCGAGCCGCAGCCCTTCCTCCGCTATCTGGGGCTGATCTCCTAGGCGCTAGCGAGCTACTCGCCCTCGAAGCCCAGCTCGCGCGCCTTCTCCAGATCGGCCTCGGCCGCCATGGCGTCACCGAGCGCGCGATGCACGTGGCTGCGGCGCAGGTAGGCCGGCCCGAGCTCGTCGTCGAGGGCGATCGCCCGGTCGCAGGCTTCGAGCGCGCGCTGCGCCTCGTTGCGGAACAGGAACACCCCCGCCCGCCCCACGTAGGCCATCGCGTTGTCGGGGTCGAGCGCCAGGGCCGCCTCGTAGTCGGCGGCGGCGCTGTCGATCTCGCCCAGCTCGAAGAAGGCCTCGCCGCGGCCCACCAGGGCGTCGGTGTCCTCGGGGTCGAGGGCGACCGAGCGCGAGAAGTCGGCCAGGGCGCGGGCCGGCTCGTCGAGGGCCAGGTAGCTGAAGCCGCGCCCGGCGATCGCGCCGGGGTCGTCCTGGTCGAGGGAGATCGCGGCGTCGAACTCGCGGCGGGCCTGCTCCTCCTCGCCGGTCTCGAGGTGGATCCGACCGCGGAACACGTAGGCCTCCGCGTGATAGGGGTCCGCCGCGATCGCGTTGGTCAGGTCCTGGGTCGCCTGCTCGGTCTGGCCGAGGAGGTGGCGCGCCCAGCCCTGGCCGACCAGGGCGCGGGGGTCGTTGGGGATCGCGCCCAGGACGGTGCTGAAGTCGGCCAGCGCCGCCCCCGCCTGGCCGACCTCGAGCTGCGCCCAGGCGCGACCGTAGCGGGCCTCGGGGT
>CALDQK010001072.1 GCA_937911525.1 uncultured bacterium | reverse complement strand
GACGCGCTAGCGACAGCTCGAGACGGGCTGCCTCCTTGAAAGCGCGAAACTCCAGCCTAGGAAGGCGCGCCGGATGTCGCTCGCGAGCGACCGCGGCAGCCGTGGCGGAACATCTGGGCCGCTAGGCTTCGGGCCGACCGGCCAGGGTGGCGGCCAGGTCGTAGAAGTGCTCGGGCGACATGAACACGGTCCGGAAGCTGCCGAACCAGAGCTGGCAGCGCTCATCGAGGGCGACCTTCTCCTTGGCCGGCGCCTTCTTCTTGTTCACGTAGCTGCCGTTGTGCGAGGCGAGGTCGACCAGGAAGTACTGTCCGCCGCCGTAGTGGACCTCGGCGTGGTTGCGGCTGACGCCCTCGCTGTCGAGGACGACGGTGCAGTCCTCGCTGCGACCGAGGGTCGCGGGGGCGCCCTCGGTGGCCTCGACGCTGAACACGCGGGCGCCCTCCATGTTCTTGGTGCGTCGCATGCTGCCAACGGCCGTGACCTTGATCTTGACGGTCGAGAGGGGGTCGCTCTCGTCGCCGCCGAGCTCGACCGGGAGCTCGCCCTCGAAGGGGACCTCGAGCAGGATCGGGTTCTCGACCTCGAGCAGGAAATCGTCCTTGTGCACGTCCTTGAGCTGCTTGACGACTTCGATCAGCTTGCAGCCGGTCCCGCTCAGTCCGTAGGCCATCTCGCCCTCCTGGTCCCTTGGGGGCGTGACTATCGCAAACTCGCGGGGGTCCGCAAACCGCTGTATGGTCCTGGGCATGAACCGTGAAGATCGCTTCCGCCTGCTGGCCGCGATGGCCCTCGCCGACGGTGAGTTGCACGAGCAGGAGAAGGAGCGCCTGCTCAGCCTGGGGCGGCTGATCGGGATCCGCCCCTTCAAGGCCGAGATCCTGCTCCGGGAGGTCGCGGGGACCTCGCTCAAGCGGCTGAAGATCCCCAAGCGGCGGGTCGAGCGCTACGGGCTCTTCCAGGATCTGGTCCTGATCGCCGCCCAGGACGGCGAGATCGACGCCAGCGAGCGCAAGCTGCTGGGGAAGCTCGCGCCGCACTTCGGGATCGGCCCCGAGGAGCTGGGGCGCCTGCTCGAGAGCTCCCTCAGCGCCCTGCGCAGCGACACGGCTGGCGCGCCCCTCTTCGAGAGCGACAAGGCCGAGGGTCTCTCGGAGCTGCTGCGCGCCGCGCTGGCGGCCAGGGAGGGCGAGGATCGCCTGAGCCTGGTGGCTGCCCTGGCCCGCGCGGAGGGCTGGGAGGGGGACGCCGAGGACCCCTGCTGGGTTCGCTGCGCAGAGCGGCTGCGGGTCTCTCCCGCGCGGGCGCGGGAGATCCTGGCCGCGGCGGACCCCGCCCGAGCCCCTGACGCGCTCCCGCCCAAGGAGTACCGGGACGGCCTGCGCACCTTCGGTCATCTCGTCGGCTTGAACCGGCTGCGCGACCTGGTCGAAGGGGAAGAGGACTTCCTGCAGCGCGTCTCGGCTCGCTTCGGCGTCGGTGAAGTGCTCCTGCGCCGCAAGCTCTACCTCTACGTGCCCCAGGCCAAGCGCCCCCCCAGCGAGGACTAGTCGTGAAGCCCGTGGTCTGGACGCTGCTCGCGCTGGCCGCCCTGGCGGCCTTCGCCCCTCGGCTCCACGCGCAGGAGGACGAGCCCGAGCGCGTGTTCGTGCTGGTGGTTGGGGTCGAGGACTACGAGGACCCCAAGATCACGGACCTGCGCTACGCCGAACACGACGCGAGCGCGGTGGCGGCGTTCTTCAGCAAGGACCCCGCCAGCCCGACCAGCGCGGAGCGGGTCCTCCTCCTGCGCGGCCGCGCTGCCACGCGGGTGGGGGTCCTGCGGGCGATGCGAGATCACCTGATCCGGCAGGCGACGGGCCCCCGCGACGTCGCGATCCTCTACTTCGCCGGACACGGCTTCAGCGACGCCTATGGGGTCTACCTGGCCACGGTCGACACCCGCCTCGACGACCTGCAGTACACCTCCGTGGCCCAGGCCGAGCTGGCCCGCGAGTGGGCCAAGGTCTCCGCCGGGCGCCGGCTCTTCCTCGTCGACGCCTGCCGCTCGGGCGGGCTCCCCGGGCTGCGCGGCTACGAGGGGGTCGGCAAGAAGGTCCTGGCGGTCGAGCCCGGCGCCCGGAGGGGCTCCGCGGTGCTCGCCGCGACGGGCCCCAACCAGCTCTCGGTCGAGGACGCCAAGGCGGGTCACGGGGTGTTCACGCTCAGCCTGCTCGAGGGGCTGCGAGGGAAGGCCGACGCCGACCGGGACCACCGGGTCAGCCTGGCCGAGCTGAGCGCGCACCTCGGGCGAGACGTGCCGCGGCGGGCGCGCAGCGCCGGCGGGAACCAGACCCCCTCCCTGCGACTCGAGGGGGACGAGGGGCTGATCCGAGGCCTGACCCTGGGGCGCCCCGGCAGCCTGGAGGCCCAGGCCAAGGTCGCCCGCGAGTCGAAGCGGCTCCTGGCCGAGCGGCGCGCGGCGAAGGCCGAGGCCGAGGCGGCCGAGCTGCGGCGCAACCTCGCCGCGCTGCAGGGCAAGCTGAAGGAGGCCCAGGAGGCAGCCCAGCAGGCGGCGGCCGCTCGCCAGCGGCTGGCGGAGCTCGAGCGCGAGGCCGCCGCGGGGAGTGACCCAGAGCTGCCCGCCCACCTCCGCGCGCCGCCAGCGCCGCAGGTCGGGGCCCGCTACGTGTTTCGGGGCCTGCATGGGATCGCGGGCAGCGAGAAGCCGACCTGGGATCACGACGAGCTGGAGGTGCTCGAGGTCAAGGACTCGCGCGTCCGCTACCGCCGGATCGAGGTCCGCGGCGAGCGCCGCAAGGCCCAGCCCCCGCAGTGGTGGCCGACCCTGGAGTTCGGCGGCAAGCACGAGGGCGCGCGGGTGCTCGACCTCGCCAAGGTGCGCTGGCGCACCCAGCGCTACGAGCGGAGCGGCCTCCAGGGACGCGAGCGTCGCTTCATTCCCTACGTCCAGGGCAAGAAGGTCTTTCCGCCGAGCGTCCGCTGGGAGCTCTCACGAAGCGGCCTGAGCAGCGTGATGGAGCTGCAGGAGATCTTCCCGCCCGGGCATACGGGCTACGACCTGTCCTACGTCGAGGCCGGCCAGAAGTACGACTTCGAGCTGGGCACCTCTGGGGGGAAGCGGCGCTACGAAGTGCTCGAGAAGAAGCTGGGGCGAGTGCGCTACGCCGTGAGCACCTGGGTGCGCGGGATCTCGGCGGGGCCCCCGACCGAGCGGGGGTGGCCCTGCGCTCCCGACGAGCCAGCCCCTCAGACCCTGCTCGCTGACGAACCCGAGCCGAAGCACGAGTCGCTCCGCCTCGCCGGGCGCACCTGGGTGTGCATGGTCCTCGAGGGGCCGATGGGCAAGACCTGGGTCGCCCTCTCCCGGGGGCTCCCCGCGTGGCCCGGCGTGGTCCAGACCGAGCGGAAGGGTCTCCCGAGCCTGCGGCTGCAGGCGGCGCACTAGGCTAGTTCCTGACCGAGAACTGGCGTGGTGCTTCGTGCCGATGCCCGTGCCCCTGCCCGTGCCCGAATCGGACCGCGCCGAGGAGCTGCCGCTGACTGCGACAGCTCC
>CALDQK010001071.1 GCA_937911525.1 uncultured bacterium | reverse complement strand
GGCGACGCCACGCGTTGGCGCTCGAGCTCAACGAGCCGCTGCTGCTGCACGAGCACCCCACCACCAAGCACGTGCTGGTCAGCGCCGACCGCCTGGTGACGATCGACCTCGAGGGCGGCTATCGCTCTGACTTCTCCCCCGAAGTCGCCGCGGGGCTGGAGGTGGCGGGCGTCGTGCGCTCCCTGTGGAGGGACGCCGATCAGGACCCGCTGAGCGAGGCCCTCCCCTGGGCCTACGTCGAAGGCTACGGAGACCTCCCCTTGCTCCGCGAGGTGGCGCGCGCCGCAGGCGGGGGCCTCCGCGGCGCCCTGCACCGCTGGAGCGATCGGCGCCGGCGCGCTCGTCCCAAGAGCACGGTCCTGCGCGCGCTGCTCTGCGCGAGCGCTACTTGCGCAGGTCCGGCCGCAAGCTACCCAGCCACTTGCTGAAGCCGCCCGGGTCGGCCTCATAGCGCTCGTCGCTGGTCCGCAACAAGAGCACGTAGGCGCCGAAGCCGCCGACCCCGAACACCCCGACCTGCAGGGCGCTGGCGTCGGCGGCACGCAGGGCGCGGACGCGGTCCCAGCCGGGGCCGGCGCGGAAGCCAGACAGCTCACGCCAGAGCGAGTCGCGCACTCCGAGTCGGCGCTCCACGAACTGCTCGAGCTCGACCTCGTCGGGGGGCTTGCCGTTGCGCACGAAGAGCGTGGCGGCGACGCCCGAATAGGCCGTGCTCAGGACCTTCCAGCCCAGCCCGGGCGAGGGTCCGGCGCGGAAGCGCACGCCCTCGGGGACCTGCAGCGCGAGGCGCAGGTCGACGAGGTCGAGCACCTCCCAGGACTCAGCCAGCGGTCGCCAGGTGCGCTGGCCCGAGCCGATGTCGCGCAGGCTGGTCTGGACCACCTCGCGGACCTTGGCCACGTAGCGCTCGAGGGGGAAGCTCCCGCGGCGCCCGCGCGCCGACGGGTCCGTCGCCTCGTCGAGCGCGGCCACCACGCGGCCGACCTTGCTCTTCTGGCTGTGGCGGACGTAGGTGCCCTCGATCGGGATCTGGCCGAGGATCTGGAAGGTGCGCGTCTTCTTGTCCTCGCGCTTGAGGTCGATCGCCTGGAGCACCACCTTGGGGGCTGGGTTCTGCGCGATCGTGGTGATCCGCGAGCGGATCACCACGTGGAAGCGGTAGCGGTTGGCGTGCTTCTCGACGAAGCGGCGCACGTCGGCGAAGGCTTTGGTCGGCGCGAAGCGGGTCGACTCGCCCAGGGCCTGACGGATCAGCACCTTGTCGCCCTCGATCACCTCCAGGTAGGGGTCGCGCGGGAGCACGCGGCGCGTGTCGCGGGCCTTGCTCCCGCACCAGCGCAGGACGAAGTCCGCGAAGGGAGCTTGGCCTTCGCTGCGGAGCACGGCGGCCAGCTCGCTGCCCAGCTCGCGCCGCTCGTCGCGCAGGGGCTCGCTGGCGGGGTGGAGCGAGAGGCCGCGTTGGAGCTTGTCGAGGGCGTCGAAGTAGCCCTCGAGCACGACCACGAGGTCCTCGCGCTGGCGGTAGCGGTGGCGCGCCTCCTGGCGGAGGGCGCGCCCGCGAGCGAGGAGCTTGCGCGCCTCGTCCAGTCGGCCGCGCTGCCGGCGGCGCTGCTGCTCCTCGGAGAGGCCGCGAAAGGCCAGGTCGAGGCCGGCGCGGGCGTCCTCGTTTTCACCGTCGAGGCCGAGGGCGCGCTCGAACTGAGCGCGGGCCTCGCCGAAGCGCTCCCGGCCCAGGGCGCTCTGGCCGGCCTCTACGTAGGCCAGCGCTCGCTCGCGGTTGGCCTGGCGGGCCTGCTCGACGCGCTCCAGCACGCGCCGCTCGTTGACCTCGTTCAGGAGCGGCGTCACGTCCGCCCGCACCTCGGGCAGGTCGAAGGCCATGGCTTGCACCAGGCGCACGTAGGCGTCCTGGAACTCGCCCGCGGCTAGCGAGCGGCGAGCGACCTCGACGTGGCCGCGCGCCCGCTCCACCAGCTGCTGGTGGGTCGCCGCCTGCTGTCGCTCGCGCTCGATCTCGAGGGCGCGCAGCTTGACCCGGCGTAGGCCCTTCTGGGCCTCGTCCTCGGCGCCAGGCAGGTCCTTGACCCGCGCGTAGAGGTCCCGCGCCTCGTCGAGGCGGTCGCCCTCCAGCGCGTCGGCGGCGGCCTCGAGGAGCGCGGCGGCGCGCTCATGGGCCTGCTCGCGCTCGAGCTGCTCGGTCAGCTGCAGGCCGAGCTTGGCGCTGGCGGCGTCCTCGATCCCGCGCGCGCGCTCGAAGGCGCTCCGGGCGGCGGCGGGGTCCTGGCCGCGGAGGGCCTGCTCGCCCTGGGCCAGGAAGCGCTCGAGGGTCGCGCGCCGGTGCACGCGCTGCCAGCCAATGAAGGTCAGGATCAGGAGCGCCGCTGCCAGGGTCACGGTCAGGGTCGGGTGGCGCTTGACCGTCAGGGTCACCCGCTCGCTGAGGCGGTAGTCATAGACCGAGACGGGCTCGCTCGAGAGGTAGCGGCGCAGGTCCTCGGCGAGGGCCTGCATGTCGGGGTAGCGGAAGCCGCGCTGGGGGGCCAGGGCCTTGACAGCGATCGCGTCCAGCTCGGGCGCTACCTGGAGCGAGAGCTCGCTCGGGCGCGTAATGCGCCCGTTGAGGGAGGCCTCCAGCCGCTGGAGCGAGTAGTCGCCGAGGACCGACCTCCCGGTCAGGACCAGGCCCAGGATCGCGCCCAAAGCGAACTGATCGACCCGCGCGTCGATCTCTTCGCCGCGGGCCTGCTCGGGCGCCATGTAGCCGATCGTGCCCAGGGCTGCGCCGTCGCGGGTCAGCTCGGTCTGGTGGCTAGGTGGCTTGTCCTCGCGCTTGAAGGCGGTCCGCAGGGCCGCGTCCTCCTCCTCCGACTCCTTGAGGTTGCGCGCCAGGCCCCAGTCCATGACGAACACCTCACCGAAGGCGCCGATCATGATGTTGTCGGGCTTGAGGTCGCGGTGCACGATCCCCTGAGCGTGGGAGTAGGCGACGGCCTCGCACACGCGGACCAGGGCCTCGAGCAGGTCGCGCTCCTCGGCTCGCGGGAGGGGACCTTCGCCGTGTCGTTCGCGCAGGGCCTTCATGCGCGCGTCGAGGGACTCCCCCGCCACGTAGCGCATCAGCAGGTAGTGGTCGCCCTCGGGGGTCACGCCAGCCTCGATCACGGGCGGGATCGAGGGATGGTTCAGGCAGGCCGTGATCCGCGTCTCACGACGGAAGCGCTTGACCCGCCGCTCCAGGCGCTCGCCCCGTCCGCGGATCAGCTTGAGCGCCGCCTGCCGACCCAGCTCGAGGTCGTCGACCAGGTAGACGACGCCCATCCCGCCCTTGCCGAGCAGGCGTCCAATCCTGAGGTCGAAGCCAGGGCGGAGGGTGAAGAAGCGCCCCTCGGGCAGGTGGGCGAGGGGGTCGTCGTCGAGGTCCTCGTGCGCGCGCTGCCGGCGCGAGCTGGGGTCGCTCCAGTCGTCGTTGCTGAACACGACCGTGGGCTCGGGGCCCCCGTGGCGGCTGTCGCTGTGGGTCTCGGCCAGCACGTCGACCGGCGGCGACTCCAGCGTG
>CALDQK010001070.1 GCA_937911525.1 uncultured bacterium | reverse complement strand
GGGGAGGCGGGCCACGCCGCGGACCTCACGTCCGAGGTCGTCTTGAGCCGCCGCGGAGGCAGCGAAGGCCACGAGGAGGGACATTGCTGGCGCAAGGCGTCGCATGCACCTTCATTAATCACGCGGGGTGCCCGTGGACCTAAGTCCTTTCCCCTATTCGATACGGTTCAGGTTCGATCCATCCAGGGTTTCGAGCGCCCAGATCCTGAAGGTGTACCCGAGCAACCTAGTCGTCGTCCCGGAGGACCCAGGCCAGGAGTGCACTCCGCAGCGCCGCGCGGGTCTTGGCCTCCGCTTCGAACTCGCTGGGAGCGCAGGAGATCGCATCCCGGGCCGCCTCCGCCGCCCTGCCGCTGAAGAGGCCGGCGCCGGTCCATGAGTGCACACTAGCCAAGGATCACGCGGCCTTCCCCCGAGCTCCTATGCACTCCGAGGGTATCCTCCCGCCATGCGCTCCTTCCTGGTCGACGCCTACAACCTCATGAACGCGGCCGACGACCTCGGCTTCGCCGGACGAGGCCGTGTGCGCGCCAGCCAGGCCCTGATCGAGCTCGTGGCCGACTGGCTGCTCAACCACCCGCGCGAGGTCCGGGTCGTGCTCGTGTTCGACGGGGCGCGCCCGAGCGAGATCCCGGCCGCGCCGCCCGTGGGCGGGCTCGAGCTGCGCTGGGAGCTGAACCGGGCCGACGCGACCCTGATCGAGCTGCTCGAGCGGAGCGGCGCGCACGTCCTGGTCAGCAAGGACAGCGAGATCGTCAACCGCGCCCGCGCGCTGGGGCACGAGGTCGTCGCGCCCCTGGCCTTCTACGGCGAGCTGCGCCTCGACGCCGACGCCAGGGACGAGCGCAACCTGCGCTTGCCGCCGAGCGGCGACGACGTCGACTACTGGCTGGAGGTGTTCGGCGCTCCGCCGCGGGTCAAGCCGATCGAGACCGCCCGCGAGCCCCTCCTCGACGCGGACGAGGTGAACCACTGGTTGGCCTACTTCGGCGAGGACCCCGAGGGCTGAGCCCCTCCCCACGGCTCAGGGGTGAGAGTTCCGCTCGAGGCGCGTAAACTGGCCGGATCGCGCGCGCAGCCGGGATCCGCCGCTGCGCCCCCGCCAGAGGAGCCCACCGTGAGCGAGCACGACCAGGACAAGCTGATCTACGACTGGAACGAAGTCGACCGCCCCGCTGAGCGCCCGCGGGTGACCCTCGACGACGAGACGCTGCGCGACGGGCTCCAGTCGCCCTCGGTCCACGACCCCGAGATCGGCGACAAGATCGAGATCCTGCACCTCATGGACGCGCTCGGGATCGACACGGCCGACATTGGCCTGCCCGGCGCCGGGCCCCGCGCCGTGGCCGACGTGACCCGCCTGGCCGAGGAGATCCGCGACAGCAAGCTCTCGATCAACGCCAACTGCGCGGGTCGGACCGTGATCGCGGACCTGAAGCCGATCGCCGAGATCACCCAGAAGACGGGCGTGCCGATCCTGGCCTGCGCCTTCCTCGGCAGCTCCGAGATCCGGCGCGTGACCGAGAACTGGGACCTCGAGCGCATGGTCAAGCACACCGTCGAGGCCATCGACTTCGCGGTGAAGGAGGGCCTCGAGGTCATGTACGTGACCGAGGACACGGCCCGCGCGCACCCCGAGACGATCAACACGCTCTACAGGGCCGCGATCGAGCACGGCGCCAAGCGCCTCTGCGTGTGCGACACGGTCGGCCACAGCACGCCCCACGGCGTGTTCCAGCTGATCAAGCACATGAAGAAGCTCGTGGCCGAGGTCGGCGCGACCGACGTCAAGCTCGACTGGCACGGGCACAACGACCGCGGGCTGGGGCTGGTCAACGCGCTGGCGGCGATCGAGGCCGGCGTGGACCAGGTCCACGGCACCGCGCTCGGCGTGGGCGAGCGCTGCGGCAACACCTCCATGGACCAGCTGCTGGTCAACATGAAGCTGATGGGCTTCATGGACGAAGACCGCGACCTGAGCAAGCTGCCCGAGTACGTGGCCAAGGTCAGCGAGGCCTGCCACGTGCCGGTCCCGATCAACTACCCCGTCATGGGCAAGGACGCCTTCGAGACGGCGACCGGCGTCCACGCGGCGGCCGTGATCAAGGCCCTGCGCCGCGGCGACACCTGGCTGGCCAACCGCGTCTACTCGGGCGTGCCCGCCGACGAGTTCGGCCTCGAGCAGAAGATCACGATCGGCCCCATGAGCGGGCGGAGCAACGTGACCTACTGGCTGGAGAAGCGCGAGATCGAGGTCAGCGACGAGCTGGTCGACCGGATCTTCAACGCCGCCAAGCAGTCGAAGCGGATCTTCACCGAGGAGGAGATCCACGCCCTGATTGGTCAGCCCGCTGAGGCCTAGCGCAGCGCTCGCGCTGCTCTTGTTGGGGTTGGGCGTCGCGCGCGCCCAGCCCGCACCGCCCAAGCCGACACCGCCCGCGCCGGAGGAGGCCGCGCTCTCGCTGCGCCCCCGCTACGTGGCGGGCTTCGAGCGCGAGGTCGAGGCGCGGCTCTCGATCCTGACCACCCTCCGCTACACCCTGCCCTCGGCGGGGATCGACCGCACCAGCGAGCAGGAGTCGGTCACCTCCAAGCACTGGACCGACCACGTGCGCGAGGGCGGTAAGCGGGCGCCGATCCGGGTGATCCGCCGCTACCTCAGCTCGTGGGAGGGCCTGCGCGAGGGGGGCGAGGCGCGCCTCCAGCGCAGCCTCTCGCCCCTCTCGGGCAAGCGCCTCGAGGTGTGGTGGGACCAGCGACGCAAGGAGCGCCGCTGCGAGGAGCACGGCGGCGGCCCCTCTGCGATCCCCTCGCGCTACTTCGAGGGCGAGCTCCTGGGCGAGCGCTGGGACGCCGCGCTCCCGCGCGATCCGGTCGCGCCCGGGGCCCGCTGGAAGATCGAGGAGCGCGCCGACCTGGCCCGCCTGCTGGGGCCGGCCCTGGCGGAGAAGGGCAGGATCGAGGTGACCTTCGCCGAGGTCGCGGAGCAGCGCCTGCACGAGCTGCTCGAGCCGACGCGCTACGCGCGGATCGAGCTGCGGGTCGAGGTTCGCGCCGAGACGGGGCAGCCGCCGGTGAGGGTGACCTCACAGCTGAGCGGGGAGCTCTTGTTCGACCTCTCGGTCCGGCAGATCGCGCAGGTCGAGCTGAAGGGGACCGCCCGGCTCGAGACCGTGCGCGAGGAGGCGGGGCACCAGCTGATGGTCAAGGGCGCGGGCCCGCTGCGGCTGCGGCAGCGGATGTGGTTTCCGCGCAAGCCGAAGCCGAAGAAGAAGCCCAAGCAGAAGAAGGACTGAGCGGGGGCGTGCTGACCGGCGTGGAATGAACCACAGAGGTCACAGCGAACACAGAGATTCACAGAGATCGCGCTGGCGCGGCGGGAGCGCCAGCTAGGTCGCGCGCGCGGCTCGCTCGGCCTCGATCCGGCGCAGCAGGCGCTGCTGAACCAGGAGCGTGATCAGGAAGCTGAGCAGGAACACGCCGCCGGCGTAGGCGACCTGGGGCGGGACGAGGAGCAGCTCCTCCAAGGGGTGCGCGAAGGGCTTGCTTCGCTGGAGGCCCGGGATCGTCTTGCCGCAGAAGCACACCAGCCGGACGGCCAACACCAGGGGCGTCAGCACACAGGTCGCGACGGTCGAGACCAGGAGCAGCTCCAGCGCGCGCTCGATCGGCTTCACCCCCCGATCTTAGCGGGCGGGGTCGCCTTGCCGAGCGGGTGGCGAGGCACGTAGGCTCAGGGAGATGGCCGACCGCCCCACTCCGCTGCTCTACACCGTCTGGGAGATCACGCTCCGCTGTGACCTCTCCTGCGGGCACTGCGGCTCGCGGGGGCTCAACGCCGACCGTGTCTGGGTCCACGTGG
>CALDQK010001069.1 GCA_937911525.1 uncultured bacterium | reverse complement strand
CGGTCCGCCGACCCGTGACGACGACCCGCGCGCCGAGCTCGAGGAAGCGCTCGGCCGCGGCGAGCCCGATCCCGGTCCCGCCGCCGGTGACCAGGGCCACGCGGTCGTCGAAACGGCTGTTCTGCAATTCACTCATGGATCACCTGTGTTCTTACGTTGCTTTGGGGCGCCTGGTTGCGCACGGCGGAAGTTTCAGAACCAGCGTTCTGCATGTGCAAGGCAGAGACACAGCTCAGCGAGCCAAGTCGCACGAAGTCAACGACTAAGGGGGAGGAGGTTCTGGGAGCTGATAGCTACTTCTCGATCGCGAACAGGCGCAGGCCGATCGTGGGCTGCGACTCCTTACCGCTCAGGACGAGAGTCCGGGCGGCGGCCCCCGACTTGGAGCGGGTCGACTTGCTGCTCCCTCCACACACCACGATCTTGCCGTCGCGGCGGGTGGTGGTCAGCTCGGCGACGTTGCCGACCACGTCGAAGAGCCCCAGGTCGTTCTTGTCCTCGCGGAAGGAGCCGACCGGGCGGGGCCCGACGTCCGCGACCGCCGAGTAGCCCGAGCGCCAGTCCTCGAAGGCGTCGCCCCAGGGGAAGGCCTGGCCCGAGCTTCCCCGCGCGGCGCGGTTCCACATGGCCTCGTCGGGCACCACGAAGCTCACGTGGCGCAGCTCGCTGTTCAGCCAGCGGACGTAGGACTTGGCCTCGCGGAGGCTGATCGTGCGCACGGGCTGGCGCCCGTCGCTGGGCCAGTCGGCGGGGCGCGTCTTGCCCTTGGCGCGCAGGTATCGCTGCCACTCCTCGCAGGTCAGCTCGTGGCGGGCCACGTAGAAGCGCTCGGGCAGCTTGCTCTTCGCCTCGTTGCGCACCAGCACCGGGTATTCGCCGCTGGGCAGCTTGAGCTCGTTCCACACCGCGACCCGCTTCTGCCAGCGCGAGACCTCGTCGTCGACGAACTCGCGGTCCGGTCCCTTGACCTCCCCGCGCCGGTAGGCCGACATGTATTGGAGGTCCTGCGCCGCGTTGAGCTGCTTGAGCGCGACCTGCCGGTCCTCCTGCTTCAGCTCCGCCAGGGCCTTGCGGTACTCGAGCAGCTGCGCGTCGAAGAGGCGCAGCTGCTTGCTCTTGCTCTGCTCGCGCTTGGCCTTGAGGTGGTTCTCGAGCCGCTCGGCCTCGGCGACGTCCTGGTTGAGCCGCGCGCTGAGCTTGGTCCGCAGCCCGACGTCGACCAGCTTCGCCAGCGGCTCCGTGAGGCTCGTCAGCTTGACCCGCGCCCGCGCCGCGTCGGCGGGGTCGCCGCCGTCGTCCTTGCCGAGGCTGACGAGCGTCTCGCGCGCGCTCTGCCACCCGGCCAGCAGGGTGCTCAAGGCCTCGACCGCGGCGCGCCGCTGCTTGATCGCCGCTTCGCCCTGCTGCGCCGGGCTGAGGCCGGCCAGCGCGGTCTTGGCCTGCTCCAGGTCGAGGTCGAGCAGGGCGGCCTCGCTCTTGGCGAGCGCCTCGCCGAGGGCGGCCTCCACCTTGGCCGCGGCCGCCTGCTTGGCGGCCGCCGCGCGCTCCTGCTCGAGCGCGGACTTGCGCGGGCCGAGCGGGTGAGCCGCGATCGCTTCGTCGAAGCGCTGCAGCGCCTCGGCCCAGCGCTTGGCCGCCGCCGCGACCTGCGCGCGCTCGGCCAGGCGCTCGGCCCGCAGCTGCTCGCGCAGCTTCGCCAGGCGCGCGTCGCCCGCCGGCAGGCCCTCGGCGGCGAGCTTCAGCTTGGCCTCCGCCTGGTCGAGCTTGCCCTCTTGCAGGAGGTGCCGGGCCGCGAGGAGCTCGTTCTCTCCCGCGGGCGTCGCGACGGGCTGGCTCGCCTCGGGGCTGGGGCTGCGCGAGGGCGACGCGCTCGGCGAAGGCTCAGGGCTCTTGCTCGGCGTCGGGGTCGCGGGGGGCTTGCCCTCCAGCCGCGCCGCGAGGCCAGCGATCTTCTTGGCCAGCTCGGGGTCGTCGCGCTGATCGCGCGCGGCCCGGTAGAGCTCCAGCGCTCGCTCCGCCGCCTCCTTGCCCGCCTTGCCCGCGTTGAACTCGCCGATCAGCTCGTCGGCGCGCTCGAGCGAGCGCATCCGATCGAGCTCGCCCTCGGCCTGAGCCAGCAGCTCCTTGGCCCCCTCGTCCTCCTTGGCGAGCGGCCGCAGCGCCTCGGCGGCTTCGCGCCACTTCCCCTGCTCGAGCAGGGTCTTGGCCGCCGCCAGGTCGGGCGCCTTGCTCGGGCTCGAGGAGCTCGCCAAGAGCGCCACGGTCGTCGAGATCGTGATCACGAGCAGCAGGAAGCCCACCAGCGCGAGCACGATCAGCGGCGAGCGCGAGGAGGACCCGCCCCCCGGGGTCGGGAGCGGCTCGCTCGCCAGGGGCGCGTGGGTCTCCATGGTGCGCATCAGCGGCGCCGCGCGCCCGCTCCGCGCGGAGCTGGCGGCCTGGATCGCGGAGGCAGAGGAGGCCGCGGCGGGCATGGGCGCGGGAGCCGCCGAGGAGCCGCGCCAGTCGGTGGCGACCGCTGATATCTGCGCCGAAGCGCTCGCGGCGAGGGCCTCTCCGCTGCAGCGCATGTCGAGGTCGCGCAGGACCTCGCCCGCGTTGGCGTAGCGATCCTCAGGCCGCTTCTCGAGCAGCTTGAGCGTCACCTCGTCGAGGATCTGGGGCAGCATCAGGTCCGGGCGGACCGAGCTCGGGGCCGGGGCGGGCTCGACGATGTGCTTGCCCAGGAAGCCCATCGGAGTGTCCGAGCGGAAGGGCAGCTGGCCGGTCAGCATCTCGAACAGGATCACGCCCAGGGAGTAGAGGTCGCTCCGGTAGTCGACCGGCTCGCCCGAGGCCTGCTCGGGGCTCATGTATTGCGGCGTCCCGGTGACGATCCCCTCCTGGGTCCGGTAGAGGCCGCCGATGTCGCTCCCGGTCCCCGAGGCGTCCTCGAAGGCGATCTTGGCGATCCCGAAGTCCATCACCTTGACCAGGTCGTCGCCGTGCTTGTCCTTGACGACCATCACGTTGCCGCTCTTGAGGTCGCGGTGAACGATGTTCTGTTTGTGCGCCTCGCCGACCGCGCCGAGCATTTGGCGGAAGAACTCGAGCGAGCGCTGGACGCCGAGGTCGCCCTGACGCTGGAGGATCTCCTCGAGCGTGTCCCCGTCGGCGAACTCCATCGCCATGTAGAAGATCCCGCCCTCGCCCTCGCCCGCGTCGTAGATCTGGATCACGTTGCGGTGGTGGAAGCGCGAGGCCGCGCGGATCTCGCGGCGGAACTGCTCGAGCGACTGCTTGGAGGAGACCAGGTCGGGGTTGAGGACCTTGAGCGCGACGATCTTCTCCATCAGGCAGTGCTCTGCCCGATAGACCGTGCCCATGCCGCCCTCGCCGACCTTCTCCTGCACGAGGTAGCGGCTGGCGACCACCGTCCCGATCAGGCCCCCCTCTTCGCCCGGGGGCGGCGGGAGCTCGGCGCGCGCTGGCGCCCGCGCGGGGGCGGGCTCGGCCGGGAGCCGGCGCGACTCCATGATCATGGTCCGCTTGCGCGGCGGCGCGGCGGGCTCGTCGTCGGGGATCTGCGCGACGGGGCGCAGCGGCACCGTGCGCGCGCGCGGTCGATCGAGCAGGCCCTGGGGTCCGACCGCCTGCTTCATGGCCGAGCTGTCGAGGTCCTCGGGTGTCTCGAGCCCGCCGAGGTCTTCGTCGGGCGCCGAGTCGGTCATGGCGCCGTCGAGGCCGGCCTCCTCGAGGCGCGCGGTGTCCTCGGCGAGGCGCACGAGCTGCTCGTCGACGACCTGCTCGACCTGCTCGTCGCTCAAGAAGCCCGCTTCGACGAGGAGCGCCGCGAGGCGGACCTTGTAGTGGCGCTGCTTCTGGACGTTGAAGGCCCGCCGCAGGTTGCGCGCGTCGACGAGGCGTCGATCGAGCAGGATCTTGGCGAAGATCTTCTCGGCGCGCATGAACTGCAGCAGCGCCTGGACGCGCTGCGCCTTGCGGGCCTGGTCCGGCGTCAGATAACCCCGCTCGACCATCACCTCGTCGAGGGTCCGGCCGCGCAGGTGGCGCATGCACTCGACCACCTGCGCAGAGGTCACGAGGCCGTTCTTGACGACCACCCGGCCGAAGAGGATCTCGGAGTAGGAGGCCACGGCCCTCCCTGCGGCCCGCGTCTTTGCGCCAGATCTGCGCTGCTCCCCGTTGCCCTATTTCCTTGCAGGGCAAGAGGATCGAACGAGAAATCATAGCCAGGCGTTCATAGCTGCGCAACCGAGCTAGCCGGCCCTGGAGCGGCCGAGCGGGGGCTCGTCCGCTCGCGCGCCGGAGGCGCGGGAGGACTCGCGCCTCAGCGCGTCCAAGGGACCGGGCGAGCGCTCGAGCCTGCTCGTCGAGTTCTTGCAGAGGCGGATGAGCCCCTCTATGATCGCGCAGCTTCTAACCCCCGTGGTGGCATGAGCCTAAGTCCCAGGTGCGAGCGCTCGGCTAGCACCCCGCTCCCCGTTCGGGAGCGTGGCCGGGAGAGGACACCCTCATGCCTCGCCTGATCATGATCGAGGGCCCGCGCAGCGGGGACAGCTACTCGCTGATCGGCGACAACTTCCTCGGCTATCGCAACGGGATGTTGAGCTTCTCCCACCAGCAAGAGGTGGGAGACCTCTGCTGCTCGATCCACGGCGGCGGGACGCGCTTCGAGCTCCGCAACCACGGGCCCCCCAACCGGGTCCTGGTCAACGGCGAGGGGATCAAGCAGTCGTGGCTGGCCCACGGTGACCTGATCTACATCGACAACTCCCTGATGATCTTCGACTGCGACGACGCGCAGCAGTCCGAGACCAGCGGGATCACCGCCGGCTTCGGCACTCCCCCTCCGGGCGCCGGCCAGAGCGCCTTCGGCGGCGGCTTCGGCGGCCAGGCCTTCGCCGGCCAGGGCGGCCAGAGCGGCTCCTTCCGCACCGGGACCGACTCCTACCGCCTGGGCGCGATCCAGCCCGGCGAGGCCTCGGACATGATGCTCGGGACGGTCTCGATCCGCCGCGAGGACGTCGAGAAGGAGAACATCGACCACCGCCAGAAGGCCTACGAGAACCACGACGCGGTCCTCAAGGCCATGCGCGACCAGCGCCGGATCGAGGTCCTCTACAAGGTCTCGGCCAAGATCTCGACGATCCTCGACCTGCAGCAGCTCCTCGACGAGCTCCTGGCGCTGATCTTCGAGGAGCTCCCCGCCGACCGCGGGTCGATCCTGCTCTTCGACCAGGCCAACCGGCGCCTGCGCACCATGGCCTCGCGCGCCCGCGGCCAGCGCCCGGACGCCAAGGTCAAGGTGCGGATCTCCAAGACGATCGTGAAGGAGGTCCTGCGGAGCAAGGAGTCGCTGCTCACCACCGACGCCCAGAAGGACGACCGGATCGACCTCGGCCGCTCGATCGTGGACGAGAACATTCGCTCGGCGCTCTGCGTCCCGCTCGTGCGGCAGGAGCGGATCCTCGGGATCGTGTTCCTCGACACGCACGACTCGGCGCGCCAGTTCAACCGCGACGACCTCGACCTGCTGACCGCGATCGCGATGCAGGCCGGCGTGGCGCTCGAGAACGCGCGCTTGATCAAGGAGATGGGCGACCGCGAGCGGATCAAGCACGAGCTCAACCTCGCGACCATGATCCAGAAGCAGCTCCTGCCCAAGAAGCTGCCCCGCAGCAACCTGATCGAGGTCTACGGGAAGATGATCCCCGCCAAGGAAATGAGCGGCGATTACTTCGACTTCATGGACCACGACGGGGACGGCAACTTCCACATCTGCATCGGCGACGTGAGCGGCAAGGGCCTGCCCGCGGGCCTCGTGATGATCATGGCCCGCTGCTACCTGCGCCCCCTCAGCCGCGTGACCACCTCGCCGCGGCAGATCCTGGCCGAGGCCAACCGCATGCTCCACGCGGACACCCGCAAGGACATGTTCATGAGCTGCCTCGTGATGCACTGGAGCGACCAGACCGGCCGCTTCGTGTGGTCGGGCGCGGGCCACGAGCACCTGATCGTTTACCGGGCGCGCACCCGCCGCACCGAGTCGATCAAGGCCGGCGGCTGCGTGCTCGCCGCGGTCCGAGACGCGGACCGGCTCTTCGTGGACAACGAGCTCTACCTCGAGCCCGGCGACGCGGTCGTGCTCTACACCGACGGCGTCACCGAGGCCAAGAACCCGACCGGCCAGTTCTTCGCGCAGGAGAGCCTGCAGCCGGTCCAGCGCCTGGTCGAGCTCTACGGCCACCTCTCGGCCAAGGACCTGCTCGAGGCCGTGCTCTGGGAGCTCAAGCAGTTCATCAACGGCGCCGAGCAGGCCGACGACATCACGGTCGTCACGATCAAGCGCCGCCCCTAGCGGTGACCCCTCCTCAGCTGCGGAAGCTCTCGCCGCGCGCCGCGCTGCTGATCGCCTGCGCGCTGCTCGCCGGCGGCTGCGCGACCCCTGCGCCGAGCGCTCCCCCGCCGCCGCCGCGCCTTGAGCTCCCCCTCGACGCGAGCGACCA
>CALDQK010001068.1 GCA_937911525.1 uncultured bacterium | reverse complement strand
GGTCCCCTGCGGGCGCGTCGCGCTCCTGCAAGCCGTTGGTGCTGGTCGTGGGGGAGGAGAGCAGGCGAGGGACGTCGACTCGGGGGCAGCGGCTTCGCTGCTTGTGGGGCTGGAGGACTCGCGCCTGGAGTAGTTGAAGTTGAGTGGAGGTGGGGTTCCGCGAGGCCATGGACCTTGGGTAGCGCGAATCCCCGTCCAACGACCGTGGCCCTCCGAGAGGGGACCCCTAACTCCCGACGTCCTATGCGAACGACTCCGTGGACCCCAACTCGCTTCCACGAAGGACGAGGGAAGAGTCACCTCTCTGCGACACCTCCTGCGCAGGACCGCCTATCGCATTGCTTTGCACGGTGAGTGCGCACATGCATAGCTGCCCAAGGAGATGGCCATCTGCATAGCTGGCGCTCGCGAGTTGTAGAGCTGGTGTTTGGTTGCGCTCTCATGAGCGAGCTGGCGCGGCCGCGACACTCGTGCCCGCGTGCGCCATTCCTCGTCCACAGCGCGAACATTCTCCAGCCCCAGTCGACCTTCCGCCCCTAGCTGCCTACTGTGAGGATCTGTCCCTCCTACCCCATGCTAGAGGCGAGTTGTTCCTGGCGCGTAGCGGCTAATGACCACGGCCCTCCTGGTGGACAAGGGTGCCGCGGTTCAGAGTCCACGCCAGGCACCCACCACCCTAGTCTTCGAACTCGCTCTCCTGCGGTTCTTGGCCGCTCAGGTAGGACCGCGCCAGAGTTGCTTCCACCAACCCGACTCTCAGCGCCTCTTCTTCCCACTCCGTCCTCTCCCCCAGTGAGAGTGACTTCGCTGCGTGCAAGAGCGCTCGACGTTCCCAGGTCGAACGAGAAGACCAGCGCTTTGAGTAGCTTCGAACCCATTCGCGGTAGCCTCTGTTTGCTGCTAGCTGAGCTGTGGGCCGAAGACCCAATCCGGCTTCACCCGCGCTCTCCACAAAACCGCAGAACTCGTCTGCTTCCTGCTCCAGCTCATCAGCAAAGACTGTCGTGATCGCTTGCGCGACCCAGAGCTTCACGAAAGGTAGATGGCTGAGCTCTGAGTCGGATCCAAGCTTGATTAGTCGCCTCCCAATGTTCTTTGGGCTCTTTCCCCTCGGAGATCGCATGAGATACCTCACGAACTCCCCCAGAACGGGCGCGTATCTCGACCAGTTTTCCCCCTTGGCCAACAGAAGCTTGTCCAGCGAGCCGCCGGGTGCGCTGTTGAAGAGCCTTTCAGCTCGGATCCTTGGGAGTGGGGTGAGGACGCTCAACTCCCGAAACTCGTCCTGTGCCATTCTCTCGAAGGACCTCTTGTGCGGCCCTAGGTTTCTGCCCCTCTTTGCTCGGCGAGGGTCAGGTCGATCGCCATAGTCGATGGAGGCTTCGACGAGTAGGTTGCTTGAAGCTCTCAGCTCCGTCTTCTCGTTCAACGAGAGTCCGTAGGAGAGCGTGAGGTGGTGAGCAAGGGCGTGCAACCAAAGTCGAGCTTCTTGCTCAGAGGAACAGAAGATCCGAAAGTCGTCATTGAACCTGGTGAAGCGAGCTCCCTTACGAGTGAGGAAGCGATCGACTCCAATCAACATGCACTCCGCGAGGAGAGCGGAGGGATGGGGGCCAACTGGGATGCCACGATCACGTCCCCCGCTGATTCCCCTCAAGATCCTTGTGAGGTTTGCAGCGCGATCCGGAGAAACCCCCACGTCTTCAAGAGAACGACGCAGAACCTCGTGGCTGATTTGGTTGTAGAAGTCGCTGATATCGGCCTCGAGCACCAGTGCGTTTTCGCCTTGAAGGGCAAGCTTGCGCGTGGCCGACTCGAACTCATCTCTTCCTGAGGTGAAGAGGACAGCTTCGTCCCTGGATACGAACCCCAGCTCCTCAAGCGGAGTGTTCAGTCGCCAGCTACAGGCGACGTTTCGGGGAGCCCGAGCCTCCTCTATAAGCTCACGGGCTTCGTAGACGATGGCTGCGTATAGCAGCGCATCAATTGGATCCAGCTGCGTGATGCGTCGGAGCGCCAGTCCGTTCGCCTGCTTCGGTACGAGGAAGTGGCGCGGCTCACTGGGCACGTATTCTGAAAGGTCGATTGCCGCTAGGGCCACACGAACGGACGGCCATGCCTGCTCAAGGCTTCGGAACTCGAACGGTCTCGGCAAGAGATCCGTATCTCGCTGCTTCTTGATGTGCCTCAATGCCCAATCTAGAGACGAACGCAGGAGCCGATCTCCGTCAGCCTCCAAGAAGTCATGTTCGATCGCATCACCAAGCTTCTTGAGCGTTGCCGAGTTGACTCGCTTGGACCTTCCAGTAGCGATGCGGGAAATGACGGACTGGGATACACCCGAGAGCCGCGCCAATTCGCTCTGCGGTATCCCAGCCGCCGTAACGAGCAGCCGAACCTCCGCAAGGACAGCCTCGGAACTCAGTCCCATCATCTACTCCACGGGGTCTTGATCTTGGCCAATACGGCTCGACCCGAATCCCCGCTCGCGCCAGCGCAGGAAGAAGTCGACCGCAGACAAGGCGAAGTGCAGGGTCTTGACGAGGAGAGAGAGCAGGTTCAGCCAGATCATCACGGCAGCCTCCGATCCATAGATGACACTTATACAGCAAGGCACCCCGCAAGCCTATGCTGATTTCGCGGCAAAACGTGGCTGCCCGTAAATGACTCCATTTGAAAGGCTTCTGTGGGCCCATTACCCCCGCTCAAGCAAGCCGATGATCTCTTGGAGCGGATGGCGCGTCGAGGACAGGCAGAGCTGCGTGGCGAGGTCGGCGTGGTCGAGCAGCAGCTGCACGGCGCGCAATGCACGTAAGTTCCAGTCCCGTTGGGGCTGATGCCCGTCGAGACCCAACCCCGAGTGGGGAAATCTAATTGTCGCTGAGGTGAGATCTAGCTGACGCCAGGCACCCCCCTCGACCTCGGCCTTCGCAGCTGCTGCGCGAACCACCTGGACGCTGCAGCTGCCGAGACGTCGCGAGGCGCCGGTCGCGGACCTCGTCACCGCGGACCAGGCTGACCACCAGCGAGCGCCCGCTCTCGCGCATGTACTCCAGTGCCACGCGGTGCCCCGCCCAGACCGGCTCGATCCGAGTTGCCTGGAAACGTGGAGCGCCCAACAGGTAGAGCTCGGTTGCGCTCGGGTCGGCGTGGCTGCACGGCGCGTAGGTCAGTTTCGGCGTCCACTAGCCCGCCGAAACGCATGCGTGCGGCACCCCTCTACCCCTGCCTTTGAGGCTGCTGCGCGGACCATCTGGATTGTGGAGGCGTCGTCCCCACTGTCTCATGAAGGCCGAGCGGAGCTGCCAGGAAACGTATGGCGCCCTTCTTCCAGGTAGGCGAGGACATGCTCGACCGCATGCGTGGGGACGGGCACCACGACTGGCCACGCTTCGCCCACGGCGCGAGCAACATCCCCGCGCCAGGGAAAGTTCAAGTTTCCGATTCGGATCTCGACCAGCTCCTCGCGCCGCAGACCCACGTCGTAGAGCAGCTCCAGGACTTTCGCCGGTCGCACAGGTGGTCGCACGATCACCGACGCACTGGCCGGCCTATCACGCCTGCCCAGCAGCTCCCCTTCGTCTTCGGTTTGTGAACGTAGCCCTCGGTCCGTAGCGAGCTCCTAGACGAGTGGGTGGGCCAAAATAGATCGTTGCACAAACTCCCACGGGTTGACCCGGTTCTCCTCCATTGGGCTGACGCCCGCCGAGCCACGTCTCAACCGGGTCGCTCACGCTGTGCTCAGGACACCGCCAAGGAGCTGGCCCAGATCCGCAACCAGCCGGCCGGCCGTGTTCCAACCGTCTTGGCTCTACGAAGCCTCGCGGACCGTGCCTGCTTGGTGATCATAGACACCGTAGTGGCTAGCCACGTAGTCACGCAGTTCAAGCGGGACATTGTGTGGCTGCTCTCCGTCGAGGAGAAAGTAGAAGTAGGCGATACCGGTTCTTGGAGGGCGGTCTTCCACCAAGGCACCAATGCCAAGAGTCGCGCTCGTAGCTGGCGCGCCGCTCTCCAGTGCTTGGTGGTGCCGAACTGCAGTCAGCAGGGCGACCTCGGCTTGCCAGTGGCCTTCTGTCTCCCAGTTCCGCAAATGAGAGCAGGCATAGATCAGCCTGTTCGAGTGGTTCAGCACCCCGATTCCGCTTGCCCAGTGTCGCCCCTCCTTGAGTTCGCGCCGCTTGGCGAGGAACCAGCGTCCAACATAGCCTTGAAGTTCGGGCGGAACGACATCGAGAAGCTCCACGACTCTGCGGTATTGGTCCGGGTGCGACCAGGAAATGATCCCGTCGTCGGGCCAGATCTTGTCGATCACGTCGTGGAAGATCGCAGTCCCGACCACGTCCACCGAGTCAGGATCAGCAAGATAGGGAAAGCATGATGGCTCTTCCTCGCTAACCCTCTCGTCGGCTACTCGCATCTGACGGTATCGATCCTCTTCGTGACCTAGAGGAACGTGAACTTGGTCGGTGAGGATTCGACGGACGTAGGTGAGAGTTGCGGAGACAGACCGCAGTCGTTCCTGGAGCCAATCCCAGTCCCGAGGCATGAAACAGACTGCACGCGGGTGAAACCCCAGGTCGAGACCTGCACCGCCAGAGTGGTCCAGGACTACTATCGTCGGCCAGTCGTCTACGTCTCTGGATAGGGACAAGGCATATCCCTGCCGCCGGTCAGAAGGAAGGTGAGCGACCCGAACAGGGAACACCTCAAGTGGAGATCCCGCCTCTGCTCGTCGGGCGATCTCACGCTTGGTCCCCTCGCCCTGCGAGACCGCCTTCTTCCACTGCTTCTTGCTCCAGGCCTCGGCACGTTGCGGGGAGTCGGCGCTCTGCTTCTCTGGATCTCTGGCCTTGACTTGGAGAACGCCTCCTCGGGAGCCGACCACGAGCAAACCGTCTCCAGAGGCTTCACGAAGGGCCTTGCCCTTGCTCGCCGGCGGCGCGGTGAACACGAAGTCGGCCACTCCAAGTCGGGCGGCAATCTCTCGCACCTGGCGCTCCCGGGCATGGCCATGGCCACCGCTCATAGAGGTTCCTCGGAAAGTGCAAGTTCTGCGGGCACCTTGGTCGCCTCAATCAGGACGGGTAGCTGGACCTTGTAGGTGCGATCAGATCTGTCAGCTTGATATCTGCCTCGGAGCTGGGGCTGGAGCTGCTCGAGCTGGTAGGCGATGGTTGCGACGAAGTCGAGCGCCCAAGAGCACTCCTCTGCCGAAGGCTTCTCGCGATCGAGGAACGCACGAAACCGGGCCCTACCTGGGAGATTGGCCTGAACGATCGAGGAAGACGACGACTCCAAGTAGTCCAGGACCTGGGCATGGGTACCGTCCGCAGCTCGGCGGATGTACCTGACGTCGTGCCACAAGGGCCTGTCGAACCATGTCATGTCCGCCCCGACCGCGCTCGCCGTGGCTTCCAGCAACAGTCCACGAGAACGGTGTTCTGCTACACGTAGCCCGTCACGAGCTTGCTCCAGGTCGGTAACGAGCCTGCCCTCCGCCCACTCAAGGGGAGCGCGGACGAGTGGATTCTGGACCAGACCCACCATGGAGAGGCTTGCGTAGGTCCACCCGCAGGCAGCGGCTACTGCCCCTACGAGCTCGAGGGCTACTTGGCAGGCCTCTTCTGCGACGGCGGGGGAGGGGATCCTGCCCTCATGCATGACATGGTTGCGGTGCTCCCGACGCAAGTCCATAGCTCGTCGAAGCACGTCCTCTGGCAACTGGTCACTTACCTCACTGCATAGATCACGGAGCCGAGAGGATTGCCTTCTCCCTAGGCTCTTCGCTAAGGCCTTCAGCGAGGTCTCATTGGCCAGGTCGGCAAGCAAGACGCTTTGCATGCAATCGACCTCGCCCCCGGCGAGTCGGGTAGCAACGGCCGACTCACGCAACCGCTTGCTGAGCAGTAATAGATGGGTGAGAGAGGCCATGGAGCTGCTCCTGCCCGACCCAAGAATGCGTCAAGCACTTTCTGACTCGCTGCATTGATAGACCTGTCACGCGTATCTTGCCAGTGGCCCTGACCTTGCTGGTGCCTACCGGAGGAAGGTCCTCTTCAGACTGACAGCGAGCTTCAGCAGATCGTTGTGAGCTACATCGTGTTCCGCGACCCAAGTGGCAAGCACTGCGCCTGAAGCTTGGATTGCGGCAGCGCGCACCTCAGGCGACCTGGACGAGCCAAACTGAGCGGACGGTGGGGGGGTGCCCTCCCGGTGCGAGGGAGCAGGTCCAAGCCCCTTCGCGAGGATGGCCTCCTCCATTCGTGCTCGGGTACGCGCGGTTGGCTTTGACTTGCCTGACTCCCAGCCGAATATGCTCCCCGCGCTAACGCCAAGCTTGGCTGCAAGCGCCTTCCGGCTGAGACCAAGCCCCTTCCGCCATGCCTTGAACCTTGCTCCGTCGAAACCGTCACTGGAGACCTGGGGAGTAGCAGCCTTCCGCGCGTCCCTTCTGGGGGACCCGTCGGAACCGCGGATCTTGCGTGCAAGCAGTTGTTGCTTGAC
>CALDQK010001067.1 GCA_937911525.1 uncultured bacterium | reverse complement strand
CTCGACGAGGTATTCGAGCAGCTTGAGCTCCATGGCCGAGAGCTTGACCTCGCTCCCTGCGCGGGTCACCACGCGGGTGCGGCGGTCCAGCTCGCAGGGGCCGATCACGATCGTCTCGGCCGGCGCGTGGCTGCCCGAGGCCACCACGCGCCGCTGGCGGCGCAGCTGGGCGCGCACGCGGGCGTGGAGCTCGAGCATCCCGAAGGGCTTGACCACGTAGTCGTCGGCGCCCGAGTCGAGCCCCGTGACCCGGTCGCCCTCGGCGTCGCGGGCGGTCAAGAGAATGATCGGCAGCAGCGGCTCCTCCTGGCGCAGCTCGCGGCACACCGCGATCCCGTCCTTCTTGGGCAGGTTGACGTCGAGCAGCACGCAGTCGGGCCGCTGGGCGCGGGCCCGCTCCAGCGCCTCGGCGCCGTCGCGGGCGCCGTCGACCTCGTAGCCCTCGGCGAGGAAGAAGTCGATCAAGGGCTCGAGCACGTTCGGCTCGTCGTCCACGATCAAGAGTCGCGCGTTCACGTCACCACCTCCCTCACTCCTTCGCTCCCGGCAGCCACACCTCGAAGCGGCAGCCCTGGCCGGGCTCGCTCTTCAGCGAGAGCCGACCGCCCTGGGAGCTCACGATCGCGTTCACGATCGCGAGCCCCAGCCCCGCCCCCGGCTTGCGCGACTCCAGCGCGTCGGCGCCCCGCTCGAAGGGGAGCAGGATCCGCCCCTGCTCCTCGCGCGGGATCCCCGGCCCCTGGTCGACGACCGCGATCGCGAGCCCGCCGCCGCTCCGGCGCAGCTCGACCCGGATCCCCGGCTCCTCGCCGCCGTACTTGACCGCGTTGCCGAGCAGGTTGAAGAGCGCGCGCTCGACGAGGCGCTCGTCCCAGAGCACCAGCGGCAGGTCGGCGCCGGGGTCGAAGGTGACCTCCACGTCCTTGGCCACGGGCGAGGCGCGGAAGGTCTCGATCATGTGCTCGATCACGGGCGTCGGCTCGGCCCGCTCGAGGGTCACCGTGAAGCCCTCCCGCTCGACCCGCGACACGGTCAGCACGTCCTCGATCAGGCGCCCCAGGCGCTGGGTCTCCTCGGCGATCGCGCCGAAGTAGAAGCTCTGCCGATCCGGGTTGGTGACCTTCCCCAGCGAGAGCGTCTCGGCCATGGCGCGGATCGAGGTCACGGGCGTGCGCAGCTCGTGGGTCACGCTGGCGACGAAGTCGTTGCGAGCGCGGGCCAGCTCGCCGCTGCGGCGGATCGCGCGGACCGTGGCCCAGCTCCCCGCCGCGACCAGGACCACCAGCAGCCCCAGGACCGAGATCCGCTGCATCGTCCGCCGCCCCGCCAGCTGGGTCGAGAAGGCGTCGCGCGTCGGGGCCGCGCGGACCCAGAGCCGCTCGGCGCGCGTCAGGGGCACGCCCTCGCCGCGGACCTCGCTCAGGGCGACCGCGAAGCTGTCGCGGTCGGCGCCGCTCCGCTCGCGCGCCAGGGTCTCGACGGCCGCGGCCAGGTCCTCGGGCTCGGCGGCGAGCACGATCCGACGGCCCCCCAGGCTTACGGCCTCCTGGCTGGCGGGGCCGATCACCGCCAGCCCGCGCGTCGGGCTAGGGACGAGGGCGAAGCGCCCGTCCAGGGCGTCGAGGTCGGCCACCTGGTCGAGGGCGCCCCAGGCCGAGAGCTCCGCCGCGACCTGCGCCTCGCGTCGCCGCTCGCGCGCGGCGCCCAGCAAGTCCGCCGGCGCCGAGAGCCGCTCGCCCCAGCCGACCAGGCGAGCCAGGTGAGCGAGCGCGA
>CALDQK010001066.1 GCA_937911525.1 uncultured bacterium | reverse complement strand
GCACGGGCTGGGTCGGCTTTCCGCCCGAGGGCAGCAGCGGCGAGGAGGTCGACCTCTCGCTCGAGGCGAGCCTGGTCGACGTCCCCTTCGACGCGGCCGTCGTGGCGGCCCTCCCCGAGGGCCCGCGCGAGCCGCTCGAGCGCCTCGAGCCGAGCGGGCTGGTCAGCGGCAAGCTGACGCTCGACCTCCGCCGCGGCCAGCGCCCCGAGTATTCGGGTGACCTCGCGCTGCGAGACGCGGCCATGACGCTGCACCGGATCAGCCCCGCCGTGCGCCAGCTCGAGTCCGCCCCCCTGGCCGAGCTCAGCGGTCGGCTCGAGCTCTCGCCCCTCGCGATCGTGGCCCGCGACTTCGAGGGCAAGGTCGCGGGCGCCCAGCTGCGCCTGGACGAGGGGCGCCTCGACCTCGACCCCGAGAGCGGCGAGCTGGTCGCCTTCGACCTCCCCGCCCGCCTGCGCGGCCTGCTCCTCAACGACGAGACCCGCCTGCTCGCGGGCCCCGACGCCCAGTCGGTGTTCGAGGAGTTCCGCCCCGCGGGGCCCGTCGACCTCGACCTGCACACCTTCCAGCGCGGCCCCCTCGACGAGGTCCACCTGCACCTCCTGGCCCGCCTGCGCGGGGTGCGCGCCCTGCCGGACCTGTTCCCCGTCCCGATCACCGACGTCCGCGGCGAGGTCGAAGTCGAGGACGGCGAGCCCGTCCGCCTCGACCTGGCCGGGCGCCTCTCGCCCGCCCCCCTCAGCGGAGGCTTCGGCGCGGCGGACAGCGAGGCGGCCACCCTGCGGGTGTGGCGCGACGCCAGCCAGGAGGCCAACTTCCCCAGCAGCGGCCAGGCCGGCCGGGTCTACCGGGTCAAGGTCGAGAACTGGAAGCGCTACCCGCGGATCGAAGGGCCCGACGGCCCGCGCAGCCTGCGCCGCCGCTTCGAGGCGCGCCTGCCCGAGTCCTGGCGCGAGCTGCTCGACCAGTTCGACCCCGGCGGCAGCTACGACCTCGAGGCCTGGTTCTACCAGCCCAAGGACCCAGACAGCCCCATGCGCTGGGCCGCCGAGACCCGCGTGCGCGACGGGGCCTTCACCATGGTCCCCTTCGACGGCGAGCCCGAGGAGCCCCTCGGCCCCGGCGAGCGCCACGGGATCGCGTTCACCGGGATCGACGGGGTGGTCCGCCTGCGCGGCAAGCTGAGCGAGATGGAGCTCGGCAGCTGCCAGGGCGAGCTGGAGCTGAGCAAGGCCGACCTCTTCAAGCAGACCTTCCGCCGGCTGCGCGGCGCGATCCAGCTGCAGAACGGCGTGTTCAGCGTCGGCGTCGGCGGCCAGCCCTTCGTGGCCAACTTCTACGACGGCGACTTCCTCGGCCGCGCCGACTACGTGATCAAGAGCGGCGCCTACGACGTGAGCCTCGCGCTCGGCCTCGGGCGCGGGGCCCGCCCGGGCCGGCTGCGGGCCGCCATGGGCGAGCTCTCGGAGCTCAAGGAGGAGCCCAAGAGCGGCCCCTCCTTCCCCTACCGCGGCCGCCTGACCGCCAAGGTCCGCTTCGGCGGCGGCGGCCCCGACCTGCTCGGCAAGCCGCGCCCCCTCAGCGGGAGCGGCAAGCTGCAGCTCAAGGACAGCAACCTGCTCGACACCCCCTTCCTGCGCGTGTTCCAGATCCTGGTCGCGCGCGTGCGGGGCTCGCGCGCGAGCGACCCGCTGCCCAACCTCAACGTGGAGTTCCAGCTCAACGAGACCGGCCTCGCGCTCCAGAGCGCAGACATTTGGGGGCGCGACCTCAAGGTCCACGGCGAGAACGGCGTGCTCCGCTACGACGGCTATATCGACATCGACGTGGTGCCCTTCGACACCTCGGGCGGCCTGCACGAGCTGCTCAAGTGGGTCCCGGGCACCGGCTACCGCTACCGCGGCTACGTGCAGGACGAGCCCACCCTGAGCCCCTACCTCAACCCGCTCTCCACGATCGACTGGTTCCGCGACCTCGTGCAGGGAGAGCAGAAATGAACGCCTTCGAGCAAGGCCCCGACCCGACGCGCGAGATCCTCGGCGTCGAGGACCTCGAGCAGCTGCGCGAGCGCTCCCCCGAGCGCCTCTACCGCCACCTCGACGAGCTGCGTCAGCGCTTCCTGTTCGGGGTCGAGCGGGTCGAGGACGAGGCCTGGGGCGGCGCCTTCCGGGTCCTCCTCAACCGCAACATCGCGCTGCACCTCGTCTACGGCTTCGACGAGGAGATGCCCGACCTGGCCAGCCTGCCGCAGTTCTGCGCCATGCCGGACGAGGAGCGGGCCGACACGGTCCTCGAGCACAGCCAGGAGCTCGACGGGGCGCCCCTGCCCGGGCTGATCTTCTACGTCGAGCCCTTCGAGTTCGACGAGCTGCTCCGCGACGCCAGCCAGGTCGCCGAGGCCTACCCCGGCTGGGACATGCTCCCCGACTCCTACTACCTCCACAGCGAGCTCGTCCGCTGGCTGGGCCGGACCGTCCTCGAGCACCCCCAGATCGCCGTGGAGCGCGAGTTCGACTTCCGCCTCGGGGTGCCCGGCCTCGTGCCTGGGCTCCCGCCCGGCGAGCAGCCCCTGCTCAGCGCCGAGGAGCTGATCGCGCAGGAGGCGGCGGGGACCTACGAGCCCGACCCCATGCCCCCCGAGCGGGACGAGGAGGACGACGACGACGACCTCCAGGGCATGCGCAGCCACCCCGTGGAAATGGGATAGGAACCCCTCCACAGGGCTCCGCAGGCGCAAGTCGAGAAGTTCACTCGGCCGTCGTGCTCCACCTTGCGAGCGCTCCGAGGAGCGGCATACTACGCGCCTCTCCGGCAGGGACACTCCGGTCCCGCCACACCACAGCGCCCCAGAAGGGAACCGAACATGCTCGTTACCAACAAGGCCCCGACCTTCGACGCCCAAGCAGTCGTCGGCAAGGAAATCGTCGAGCTCAAGTGGGACCAGATCCACGACGGCAAGTGGCTGGTGCTCTTCTTCTACCCCCTCGACTTCACCTTCGTCTGCCCGACCGAGATCATCGCCTTCAGCGAGGCCAAGGGGAAGTTCGACGAGGTCGGCGCCAAGGTCGCCGCGGTGTCGGTCGACAGCCAGTTCACCCACCTGGCTTGGGTCAACACCCCCCGCAAGGAGGGCGGCCTCGGTGAGGTGACCTTCCCGATCATCGCCGACCTCAGCAAGGACATCGCGCGCAAGTACGACGTGCTCCTCAACGATACGGTGGCCCTGCGCGGCCTGTTCATCATCGACCCCAAGGGGATCGTTCGTCATTCGACGATCAACGACCTCCCGGTCGGCCGCAACGTCGACGAGGCGCTGCGCGTGATCAAGGCCTTCCAGTTCGTCGAGGAGAACGGCGAGGTCTGCCCCGCCAACTGGACCCCCGGCGCCGACACCATGAAGCCCGACCCCGTCGGCTCGAAGGAGTACTTCAGCAAGCAGGGGTAGTCACCCCTCAGCAATGCTGCTGAAGCACCGAGGACCCCAGCTCTGCTGGGGTCCTCGTCGTTTAGCCGCCCTGCTGGTTGCGAGCCGCCGGACCGGCCTTGCCGGTCAGGACGTCGGTCAGGTTGACCGTGATCTGGTTGGCGCACTCGTTGAAGGCGGCCTCGAGGCTGCTCTGAAAGGTCGTGCTGACCTTGACGGCGAGCCCGGCGACCATGGCCACCATCACCACGTACTCGACCATGGCCTGACTGCGACGGTTGTTCTTGCTGCGACGAATCATGCTCTTCCCTCCTCGTGCCTTCCGCCCTCCTCATGAACAAGGCTCGTGCCAAGCAGAGGGACACGGAGCGGGTCCCCTAAGTCCAATGGTGACAGCGGTGTTGCCAAGCTGCGCCCTTTCCCAGGATTCGTCGCAGCCTCGGTCCATCCGTACTCGCTGTTTACGCCCCTTGCTGCGTGAGGACTTAGGGCGAACCCTTTCCTATCGCCGGGCGGGCTGCGTAATCCGAGTGTGCGGGTGCTGAGTGGGGATCGTGTGACGGAGGTGAGCGACCAGGAGCTGGTCTCGCGCTGCCTCGAGGCGGGCCAGAGTTATGACGCAGCGTTCCAAGCCCTCTACGAGCGCCACTCACCGCGCGTGTTCGGCTTCCTGCTCAAGCTGACCCACAGCCGCGGCGCGGCCGAGGACGCACTCCAGGAGACCTTCCTGCGCGTCTACAAGAGCCTGGAGCGCTTCGACTCGGGGCGGGACCTCGGCGCGTGGCTGCTGCAGATCGCCCGCTACGTGGCGATCGACGCGTTCCGCGTCGAGCGGAAGGTCAAGCGCCTCGAGGAGCGCCGGGCCAGCGAGGAGCGCGAGCTGGTCCCCGCGGGCGAGTCGGGGGCCGAGAAGAGCGAGCGGGAGCAGGTCGTGAACGAGGTCATGGCCTCCCTCTCGCCCGAGGACCGCTCGCTCCTGCTCCTGCGCCACTACGAGGAGCTGACCTTCAAGGCGATCGGCGAGGTGATCGACTGCTCGGCCCGGACGGCCCAGAACCGGGTCGCCGCGGCGGCCAAGCGCTTCCAGCAGGAGCTGCTGCAGCGGCGGGTGCAGGGAGGTGAGCTGTGAAGGCTTGCGACGCGGTCCAGGAGCTCCTGACCGCCCACCTGCTCGAGGCCCTCGAGCCGGGCGAGGAGGCGCTGGTCACCGAGCACCTCTCGCGCTGCGAGGATTGCACCGCCCTGCGGACCGAGGCCGAGCTGGCCGTGGCGCTGATCGAGGCCCCTCCGGTCGAGCCGCCGGCCGCGAGCTGGCGCAAGCTCGAGCTGCGCCTCCAGCACAAGACCATGGGCGACGACCCCGTCCGGGACGCCGCCCCCAGCGGGCCCGACCCCGTGATCGCCCTCTCTTGCAGCTACTGCCGCGGCGGGCTGACCCGGCTGGGGGCCGTCTACTGCGCCTCCTGCCTGGC
>CALDQK010001065.1 GCA_937911525.1 uncultured bacterium | reverse complement strand
AGGCGCTTGCTGCCAAGCTGGGCGTCAGCGCCGGGAGCATATTCGGCTGGGAGTCTGGGAAGTCAAAGCCAAGCGTGCGCACCCGAGCACGAATGGAGCAGGCGATCCGAACCGAGGGGCTTGGGCCGGCTCCTTCGAAGGTCACCCCCTCACGTTCCGCTCAGCTCGGTTCGTCCAGGTCGCCTGAGGCACATGCCGCCGCAGTTCGGGCCGCGGGCGCAGTGCTTGCAGCTTGGGTCAAGAAGCACGAAACGACGCCAGAAGAGCTCACCGCTCTGGCAGGAAGGCTCCGAGCAGCGCTTCTTGCCTGACGAAGTCAACCGTAGCCCAGCCAGTCGGGCATGCTCACGAACTCTCCGCGGTATGCCTTCCTCGGATCTCCTGGGACTCCGTCTGGCCGTGGGGGTAGGTCCTCCCGCAGCCCCTTGCTGTAGTCCTGCCACTCCGCAGAGCTGCGCAGTCCAAGCGACCGAGCGAACTCTCTTGCCTCCTGAAAGGACCAGCGCAAGGCCGTCAGGGCCGGACCGCGTGCAGGTAGCCCCAGCCAGTCGGGCATGCTCACGAACTCTCCGCGGTAGGCCTTGCGAGGGTCTGCAGGTATCTGTGGCGGACGCTCTCCCAAGTCAGGCCGTTCGCCCCGGCGGTATTCACGCCACTGGGCAGAGCTGGATAGGTTCAGGGCCCTCGCAAAGGCCCGCGCCTCCTCGAAGGGCAGCTTTACTGAAGTAACCGAGGCACCCCGCGGACGGATCCCAAGCCAATCCGCCGCGCTCACGAACTCCTCCGGGTAGGCCGTTCGTGGGGCAGAGGGGACTTCCTTGGGTTTCGCAGGCAAGTCTGGCCGTCGCCCTGCCGCCCAATCGATCCACTCGGCCTGCCCTGCAAGCCCAAGCTCGCGCGCGAAGGCGCGGGCCTTCTCGAAGGGCCAGAACTGAGCCTGGCGCTGTAGCCAAGAGAGGTTCTGGGTTCCCAGGAAGTCAGCCCACCCCTGCCACTCCTCAGGGTATTGACGAGCCGGGTTGGAGGGGATCTTCTTCGGCCGCCTTCCCTTGTCGGGGCGTTCGCCCCGCGAGAACGCCCCCCACTCTTCCTTGTTCCTCAACTCGAGGCCCCGGGCGAAGCTCCTCGCTTCCTCAAAGCTGACTGGGGCGTAGCCGAGCCAGTCGGGATACGAGACCCAGCCCTCGCCCCGATAGACCGTGTCCGGCGTCACGGGGATCGTGCTGGGGCATGGCCCAAGCGGGTGGACCAGGTTGCCGCGCGCGTATGACCTCCAGGCAGCTACCGACTCCAGGCCCAAGGACCTTGCGAAGTCGCGGGCCTCCTCGAAATCCATGTGATTGCGTGAGCGGCGCGACACCTTTCGCCCCGTGCCGAGCCAGTCTCCCCAATCGACCCAGTCGAAGCTGTAGGTGCTCTGGGGACTGCCAGGAATGTAGTGAGGTTTGGTTCCCAAGCGCTCGCGGAGCTTGCCTTGGCGATAGGCGATCCACTCGGAGTAGCTGGCGATCTCAAGGCTGCGGGCGAACTCACGAGCCCTGCGGAAAGACCAATAGGGCGACCCTGACCTATGGGCTCGCAGCGGACCCGGTCCAAGCCAGTCGCGGTAGTTCTTCCAGCCCAGTCCCCGGTAGACGACGTGGGGATTCGGAGGAATGTCCTCTGGGAGAGGGGTGGCCTGGTGAACTTCTCCTCGTAGGTAGCGACGCCAGTCGTCAGTTCCGCGCAACTCGAGCCGGCGGACAAAGGCCCGCGCCTTCGGGAAGACGCGCCAGCGCCCGTCGACGGGATCCCCTGGACCCGCAGGTAGTGCGGCGAGGAGGGCCTCGTCGCTGGCCTGCAAGGGAAGGTCAAGCTTGCCTGCGAGGCGCGATTTGGCCTTCGGGTCGATCGCACCCAGGGCACTGGCCACGGTGAGACTGCCCTTGGAGAGCGCCTCGACGAGGTCTGCCTTCCTCGCGTGTGAGGGAGCGATCCCGCGCTTGCGGCACAGGAGTCGCAGGGACTCGCAGGTCAGTAGTTGAAGCAGAACCCTCAGCTGCACGCACTCACGCTCTCATGCCTGGAAGCCAGACTCCAGCGCGTGCGGGCAGCCTGACTCGGGTTAAGCCACTCTCCACCCAAGGCTTGGGCGAACGAGAAACGAGAGCTATCGCGGCGCGGTTGTGTGCGCTACACCTCCGCGCACAACAGGAGTGCGGATGGCATACGTCCGGGAGCGCGGCAATCAACTCGCGATCGTCCATGGCGAGCGCGACCCCAAAACCAAGAAGGTCCGACAGCGGGTCCTGTTCACGATCTACTCGCTGCCTGAAGCGCGAGAACTCCTCGGGGAGGGTGAGGGGGACGCTGGGGGGCGTCGTCGTTTCGAGAGCCTGCTGGAGGGCCAATACCCCGAGCTGCGTTTCGACTGGGAGAAGATCCACCAAGCTGTCAGGGAGAAGCTCGGCGTGCTCCCGGATAGCTACGAATATCAAGCAGAGCGCCTCAACGGACACTTCAGGGACGATCTCTGCAAGTTCACGCGCCAGTTAGTTCTCGCGGACCCGCAGTGGTTGTTCTCTTCCGCGCAGCTGGTCCGAAGTCAGCGCTACGAGCTGGCCTTCCTGCGTGACCTGATCGACTGGCGACTGCAGACGTGCGAGCAGAAGGAGACGGACTGGAACCGCGACGACCCGTTTCACTGGCGCTTCGCTCTGACCCGGCGGGAGGTCCCCGGCGAAGTGGAAGAGATGGCCGTGCGCCACTACGAGGAGCGTCGGCTGGAGGAGGCTCGGGCGCTCTTCAGGCTCTTGATCGAGTGCTTTGACGGCTACGCCGAGGGCTACAACTACATTGGCCTGATCGCTCTCGACTGCGAAGAGCTCGAGGAAGCGACCGCCCACTTCGAGCGAACGGTCGAGCTGGGTCAACGCAAGTTCTCCCGGCGGATCGCGAGGGAGGACTACTGGAACCTTCTCGAGACTCGCCCTTACATGCGCGGCCTGCGAAACCTCGCCTTGTGCCTCAATCGCGCAGGTCGCTACGACGAGGCCCTGACGACCTGCGACCGCCTTGAGCGAGAGTGCGCCGACGACGTAACCGCGAACGCGCGCCGAGCGTCCGTCTACCTCAACACCGGTCGCTGGGAAGAAGCCGCTAGAACGGCCGGTGGCCTCAGCCACCTGTATCCCACTGAGAGCCTTGTTGCTGGACTGGCTGCCTTTGAAGTGGGTCAGCGAGACGAAGCAGCGTGGCGCTGCCTCCACGCGACCATGAACACCCCCCGCGCCGTGCGAATGTTCTTTGGGTTGCAGGTCGCCAAGCTGGACCCGTCGGCAAGAAATGGGCCGGCTGAGATCGACGACCACAACGCTGGGGTCCACCTACGGCGCGACCTCCACGGATTTCTGGCCGAGCAAAGCCCCAAGTCCAAGCGCTTCTTTCGCAAGGTGCTCCGGGATCCGGCGGTCGCCGCCCTGCTGGCTGAGAAGCAGCAGGCCACCGAGCGCTGGGTCGGGCCGCGGGACTCGGGGGGGGAGTGGCGGGCAGCCTTCGATCGCCTGCAGCTCATGAAGTCGCCTGAGTTCGCAAGAGAGCAAGCCGAATCCCTGTTCGCGCCGGCTCTTGGGACGAGGTCCAAGTCGGGATCGACACGAAGGAGGTAGGAAGCATGAACCACCAGGCCAAAGAGAGGCTCCAGGTTGCGGCGAGGCGCTTCCTCGCTGCGAGGCCATGGGACCACGTTGGCGACGACTACCTGTTCGGCCTTCACGACCGTGAGGCCGGTCGATTCGGTTGCGCCAGTGTTATGGGTGCGGCCGGACTCGAATTCGGTCTGTCGGTCAACCTGGGAGCTGCGGGGTTCGAGCTACTCCGCCGGCTTCAAGAGGAGGAGATTGACCATTCGACGCTTCTGGCGCAATCGAGTGGGATCTCGTTCGTCCTGGGCCAGCACGTCGAAGGCGACCACCCTTATCGCCTCGGTGACGCTGTGATCCCACGCGAGGACGGCCTTCCTGGGGTCCTCAGTGCATGGCGACTCGTTCCTGGACAGCCGCCCCGTGCCCTCGACTCTGAGGAGGCTCAGTTCCTCAGCCGCTGTCTAGAGGCGGTGGCCGACCTGGCCTTGAAGAACAAGCTTGGAAAGGTGTCGGCTCGGGACGGTAGTCGAGTCCTCTTCTACAACCTCAGCGAGTTGAAGAGCGGGAAGGTCAAGACTCGGCAGAGCTACCGCCGCTTGGACGAGGTCCCGGTCGGGCACGAGCCCTTTCGGCTCTCAGCGGACCTTCTCGCGCGGCTCCGCGCGCGCGAGCGTCACTCTGGGCGCTACCAGCTCTCTCTCTTTGTCCCGCCCGTCAGCGTTGCTGGCGGGCTTGCCTGGACAGCGCTTCTCCATGAGCCAGAGACGGACACGATCGCCTTCCTGCACACGGAGCACAGCTTCCAGGCAGCGGCAGCGTCGGTCTTCGAGGCGATCGCGGCAGGCCAGTGCGCCGCGAACGCCCCGCCTTTGGCACTCCCCCGTGAGGTATGGACTGACTCGTTCCCCGTCTACGAAGCGCTGAAGGAGACGCTCGCCGAACTCGAAGTGCGCTTCGTCTGCAAGACCAGCGGACTACCGGCGCTCGAAGCGCTGCGGACGTCGCTGAGCGACTTCCTGGTGCGCCAGTGACGGAGAAACGGGTCTCGGAGGAGCGCCTCAAGCTCCGGCGCCCGGTCTACCAGCTGAAGGTCACCCTAGAGGGGGTGGATCCGCCCGTGTGGCGACGGCTCCTCTTCTCTGGCAACCGCAGCTTGAAGCGGCTGCATGAGGTCCTCCAGATCGTCATGGGCTGGACCAACAGCCACTTGCACCTGTTCGAGTTCCCAGACGAGTTGTTCTTCACAGACCCCAGGTTCATGCTCGATCACGTCGACCACGAGGACGAAGCCAGAACCAAGCTGCGCAAGCTCGTGAAGGCGCCTGGCGCCTGCTTCCACTACGAGTACGACTTCGGGGATTCCTGGCTTCACTTG
>CALDQK010001064.1 GCA_937911525.1 uncultured bacterium | reverse complement strand
GCCCGCGAGCAGCTCGACGCCGAGCCGGTCCGCGGCGGGGTCTACCCGGTGATCCTCAACCCGACCCTGGCCGGCGTGTTCGTGCACGAGGCCTTCGGGCACCTCTCGGAGTCGGACTTCGTCTACGAGAACGAGGAGGCGCAGAAGATGATGCGGATGGGGCGCGAGTTCGGCCCCAAGATCCTCAACATCGCCGACAGCGGGGTCGAGAAGCCCGGCGACCTGCCCGGCAGCCACGCCTACGACGACGAGGGCGTGCCCATGCGACGCACCCAGCTGGTCAAGGACGGAGTGCTCGTCGGCCGGCTCCACTCGCGCGAGACGGCGGCCAAGCTCGGCGAGGAGCCGACGGGCAACGCGCGCGCCCAGGACTACAACCACAAGCCCCTGGTGCGTATGCGCAACACCTTCATCGAGGCCGGCGAGACCAGCTTCGAGGACATGATCAAGGACATCGAGCTGGGCGTTTACGCCTGCAAGGCGCGCGGCGGGCAGACCTGCCTGGGGACCTTCTCCTTCTCGAGCGCCTACGCCTACATGATCCGCGACGGCGAGCTGGCCGAGCCGGTCCGCGACGTGATCCTGGCGGGCAACCTGTTCGAGACGCTCCAGAACGTGAGCGCGGTCGGCGACGACTTCACCTGGGAGCGGGCCGGCCGCTGCGGCAAGGACGGCCAGTCGATGCCCGTCGCCATGGGCAGCCCGCACCTGCGGATCGAAGACGTCGTGATCGGAGGCAATTGATGGCCAGCGCCGACACCACCCACCTGCTCGAGTCCCTCGCCAGCGCCGGCGGCGAGGCCGAGCTCTTCACCGCCAGCTCCGACTCGCTCGAGGTCTCCTTCGCGGCGGGCAAGGTCAAGGGCGCCATGGCGCGCGAGGTCTCGGGCCTGGGCGTGCGCGCCCTGCGCGAGGGCAAGCTCGGCTTCGTCGGCTGCCGCGACCTCTCGCCCGAGGGGCTCTCGCGCCTGGAGGGCAACGTGGCCGGCTCGCTCGCGGTGGGCGACCCGAGCGAGCTCGAGTTCCCCGGTCCGAGCCAGCCCGAGCGGGCGAGCGACGAGCTCGAGCTCTACGACCCCGCGACCGCCGCCCTCGAGACGGGCGACCTGCTCGCCGCCGGACAGGAGGTCCTGGGCGCGCTCCAGGCCGAGTTCCCCGAGACGGTGTTCGACCTCACGGTCCGGCGGAGCGTCGGCAAGGTCGGGCTGAGCAACACCCGCGGCCACGCCCACGAGGACGGCTACACGGTGTTCTCGCTCTCGGTCGAGGCCAACAAGACCGAGGACGAGGACGTGTTCATGGACTGGGCCTCGGTCAGCAGCACGAGCCGCGAGCGGGCCGAGCCCGAGCGCGTGGTGGAGCAGCTGCGCCAGCGCCTCACCTGGGGCCGCGAGATCGTCGACTTCAAGCCCGGGCGCTACCCGGTGCTCTTCACCCCCTCGGGCAGCCTCCTGCTCTGGTCGCCGCTGCTCCAGGCCCTGAGCGGCAAGACGGTCATGCTCGGCACCTCGCCCCTGCGCGAGAAGGTCGGCCAGCAGGTCGTCTCGCCGCGGATCCAGCTCCTCGACGACGGGCTGCTCACGGGCGCGCTCGGCAGCTCGGCCTTCGACGACGAGGGGATCCCGCGGCGGACCCGCTCGCTGATCGAGGACGGGGTCCTGCGCGGCTTCGTGCACAGCCTCGAGACCGCGCAGAGCTGCGGCCACGAGCCGACCGGCAACGGCGAGCGCGGCGGCGCCACGGCGCGGCCCGAGCCCGGGTTCAGCAACGTGCTCGTGCGCGGCGGCGAGCAGAGCTGGCGAGAGCTGCTCGGCTCGATCGAGTACGGCGTGCTCTGCCACCGCGTGATGGGCATGGGCCAGGGCAACACCCTGCCGGGCACCTTCAGCAACCCCCTCGACCTGGCCTTCCTGATCGAGGGCGGCGAGGTCAAGGGGCGGATCAAGGACGCCTCGATCGCGGGCAACGTCTACGAGCTGCTCGCCGACGAGCGGCTGGGCGGCCTCAGCCAGGAGGTCGAGCCCGTGGGCGGGAGCGCCTTCCTGCCCTGGCTGCGGATCGAGGACGTGAACCTGGTCGGCAAGAACCAGGCGGGCTGAGCGCGTGGGCTGGCTGCTCCGCCGCCTCACGCGGCTGCTCAAGCTGCTCCTGCTCAGCCCCCTGCTCCTGCTGCGGCGTCTGGTCGGGCTCTTCGTCAAGCCGGACCTGCTGCGGATCCACCTCCGCGGCGAGGTGCCGGACTTCTCCAGCGCGTCCAAGCTGCAGAAGCTGCTCAGCAAGCGCCCGCCGCACCTCTCGCTCCATGAGGCCGTCACGGCGATCGACGAGGCCTGCCAGCCGGGGCTGGGCCTGAAGGGGATCCTGATCGAGCTCGACCAGTGCCAGCTGGCCTGGATCCAGGCCGAGGCGCTGATCGCCGCGATCGAGCGGGCCCGCAAGGCGGGGCTCAAGGTGCTCGTGTGGGGCGACTCCATGACGGGCCCGGCCCTGGCCGTCGCCGCCCAGGGCGACCAGAGCCTCGGCTCGAGCCAGGGCGTGATCGGCTTCCTCGGGATCCGGGTCCGCAACCTCTTCGTGCGTGACCTGCTCGAGCAGGTCGGCGTGGTGCCCTTGATCCACCGCCACGGCGCCTACAAGAGCATGGGCGACATGTTCAACCGGCAGGAGATGAGCGAGGCCCACCGCGAGATGAGCGAGGAGCTGGCGCAGGACCTCTACGCCCAGATCAGCGCGCCGGTCGCCAGCGGCCGCTCGCTCAGCGCCGACGCCTTGCGGGGGCTCCTCGACGCCTCGCCCGTCAGCCACCCCGAGGCCGTCGCCGCGGGCCTGCTCGACGGCGAGGCCTTCCGCGACGAGCTGGAGGAGAAGGCCGGCGCCATGATCGAGCTCGAGGACCCGAGCAAGGCCCGCGTGCTCGCGCCCGAGCACCTGATCGCGCGCCGGCGCGGGCGCAACTGGCGCCGCTCGGTGTGGAGCGACCCCCCGGTCCTGCAGGTGATCGAGCTGCGCGGCTCGATCGTCGACGGCGAGACCGGGCGCGGCTGCCCCGCGACCCTCGCCTGCGAGGCCCTCGACGAGGCGCGCGAGGACGACGACGTCAAGGCGGTCGTGCTGCGGATCGACAGCCCCGGCGGGAGCGTGACCGCGTCCGAGCGGATCTGGCGGGCCGTCAAGCGACTCGACCAGGAGAAGCCGGTCGTGGCCAGCATGGGCCGCGTCGCCGCCTCGGGCGGCTACTACATCGCCGTGGGCGCGCGCGCGATCGTGGCGCACCCCGGCACCCTGACCGGCTCGATCGGCGTGGTGCTGGGCAAGTTCAACGCCGGCCCCGCCCTGCGCCGACTCGGCGTCAGCGTCGACGGCGTCCAGGTCGGCGCCCGCGCGGGCCTGCTCGACCCCGACCGCGGCCTCGACCCCGACGAGGACGCGGCGCTGGTGCGGCACCTGATGGCCTACTACGACGCCTTCGTGGGCCGGGTCGCCGAGGGCCGCCAGCTGAGCAAGGAGGCCGTCGACGCCGTGGCCCAGGGCCGCGTCTACACCGGCCGGATCGCGCAGGAGCGCGGGCTGGTGGATCGCCTCGGCGGCCTGCGCCTCGCGATCGAGCTCGCCAAGCAAGAGGCCGAGCTCGGCGAGTTCGTCTCGCTCGAGCGCGTGCGGGTCAAGGACGAGCGCGGGGTCGCCGCCTCGCTCCTGGGCGGCAGCGCCCTGCCCAGCTCGCTCCTGCCCGCAGGCCTCGGCGAGCTGAGCGAAGCCGGCGAACTCCTGCGCGCCTCCGCCCTGGCCTGGTGCCCCCTCTGGGTCGAGGGGGCTTGAGCGCGCGAGATTTGCGCGCGGCGAACGGAACCCGAACACGACCTGCCGGTCCCGGTGGCTAGCGTCTGTCCAAACGCAGACACTTGCGCTACTACCGGCCGGAGGCGGACAGCCCTCTCCCAACGACGACGGAGCGGGCAGAGGCCGCCGAGGCCGAAAGGGCGAGGGTGGCGGCTGAGAAGGCGGCGGC
>CALDQK010001063.1 GCA_937911525.1 uncultured bacterium | reverse complement strand
GGCGACGACGCGCTAGCGACAGCTCGAGACGGGCTGCCTCCTTGAAAGCGCGAAAATCCAGACTAGCGGCCGGGGCGGGGGTCGTCGACGGGGACCTTGTAGGTGTCCCCGCGGCGGCCGTCGACCACGCGGATCCGGTCGCCGAGGATCGAGGCGTCCAAAGTGATCGTGTCGCCGGGGGCCAGCTTGGTCAGGCTCGCGACGGCATAGAGGTCGTAGCGAGCGTCGCTGGCGATCGCCTTCATGGCCCGGGCCCGCTCGGTCGCGGTCTTGGCCCGGCCGAGGGCGCGCAGGTTGTTGGCGAAGTCGAGAGCGCGCTCCATTTGAGTCCGCTCGTGGCGGTAGTTGTCGTTGTCGTCGTGCTCCGCATTGGCGATCCGCTGGCGGCCCGACTCGGTCGCCCACAGCGGCTCCTTGCCGTTGATCACCGTGAAGGCCAGGACGTAGGCCTCGAAGGCCTCGCGCTGGCTGCGGCGCAGGATCGTGTCCAGACCGCGGTCGCTGATCGCGACCGAGATCTTGGTGCGGGTCTTCCCGTAGCGGCTGCGCAGCAGCTGGAACTCCGGCGTGGGAATGTTCGAGGTGTTGTCGAGGGCCCAGCCGTTCATGAGGCGACGGAGGCGGTTGCCCTCCGAGAGCCGCGTGTAGGGATCGAGGACGTCGACCTCGAAGCGGAAGGACGACTTGACCCGCTCCTCGGGCAGCGCGTTGGGGGTCGTGCGGCGGATCACCTCGATGCTGACGCGCTTGCGCCGCTCGTGGTCGAAGATCTCGAGGTCGAACTTGCGGTTGAAGCGGAACACCTCGTAGCGACGCACGCCGTCCTCGTCGTCGACCGAGATGTCCTGCATGCGGATCGTGCGGCTGGCCCCGACCTTGAGCAGGATGCTCAGCTCCAGGCTGGCCGCGTTGTGCGTCACGGTCTCGACCTCGACCACGCGATACTCGCGGTAGACGCCGCCGTCCGGCTCCTTGCTGAGGCGCTCCGCCGCGCGCAGGTCGCCGCGGACCGCGTCCTCGTAGGCCTTGCGAGCCGCCGCGCTGTGGAGGTCGAAGCGGAACGAGAGGTCGAGCTCGTCCGTGGCGGTGTTGGTCTTGCTCGCGTTGACGCGGAAGCGGACCAGCTTCTTGACGATCTTGTCCGCGGCGCTGATCACCGCGTCCTCCGCCAAGCCCGTGATCGCGCTGCGCGCGGCCGCCGACATGCCCGAGGTGTCGACCAGGGCCTCGTCGATGTATTCCGTCATGGGCGCGAGCTCGCGCCGGGCGCCGTCCTTGTTGATCGACGCGCCCACGAAGAGGTCGGCGTGCACGCCGTACTGATTCGTCTTGCCGCGCGTCACGCGGACGCGAGCCCGGTCGAGGTCGAGGCGGGCGACCTCGATCCGCATGTCGCCCTGCACCTTGTAGAAGCCGCCGACGCGAGCCGAGGCGCCCACCTTGACGACGCCCTCGATATCCGCGACCTCGTGGCCGATCCCGAGCGCGCCGCTGACGGCGATCGAGGCCTGACCGTCGAAGATCCGCGTCGCGCCCACGTTCATGGCCAGCGCCTCGCTGGCGTCGAGGGGGAGGTCGAAGCTGCGCTTGGCGACCCACTTCAGGTCCGAGACCGCGGTGCTGACGTCGCGGATCCCCGCGGGGATCGGGTAGATATCCGTGACGTAGTAGTCGACCCTGGCGCCAGGCTCGAAGCCGAGCGAGACGCTCACGTCGCCGACGGGAATGCTGGTCCGCAGCGGGACCTTCACGCCGCCCTGGACGTGGCTCTTGATCCAGACGTGGCGCGCCTTGCTGCGGCTCGTCAGCGCCTGCTCGGGAGAGAGCTCGCTGCTGCGGAGCGCCTCGACGTGGCCGCTGACGCCCACGTGGAAGTAGTCGGACAGCTTGAAGTCCTGCTCGAGCTCGACCCCGTCGTAGACGAGCTTCTCGCCCTCCTTACGGATCCGCTCGGCGACCTCGCGCTTGGCGACGGCGATCAGGTGCTTGCCCTTCTGGACGATCTTGCTGGTGCGTGACTTGTCCTTGCCGTCCTCGTCGCCCTCGCCCTCGCTGGCGCTGGGCTGGCTCGGCTCGGCCGGCTCGGGGCTGCTCTTCAGCTGGCCCGTGGCGCGCCCGCGGCGGATCTCGCCGACGGTGTGCCAGGCCTCGACCGCGCCGTTGCCGCGCAGCTGGAAGTCGTAGCGAGTGTCGGGTTCGTCGGCGCTGATGCCGCTGATCCGGTTGCTCGCGCCGTCCTGGACCTTCAGGGTCGCGAGGATCCGCCCGTTGCCTTCGTAGCGGCCCGTGCCGCTCATGGTCCGCTTGCGGTTCCCGTAGCGGGTCACGCGGGTCACGTGAGCGTAGGCGTAGGCCGCGCCGAGGCGATCCTGCAGGGGGAGGTCGGCGTCCCCGATCGCGAGCCCGTTCCGGCGCTGGTAGTCGTGGACCGCGCGCTCGGTGCCGGGTCCGAAGGCGCCGTCGACGGCGATCGCGGGCAGGCCGTGCTGAGCGCGGTCACGGTTGAGGGCCTCCTGAAGGAACTTGACCGCCGTGCCGCCGTGGCCGCGGCGCAGGACCGCGCGGGCGCCGCGGATCGTGACCTCGTCCTTGAACTCGCCCAGCTTCGAGTCGCTCCCCTGGAGACGGTACTCGTTGGGGCCCTTGGGGATCGAGTCTTGGGCCTGAGCAGCGCAGGCCCAGGCGACGATCAGCGCGGGCAGGAGGGTGATTCGGTTCATCTCGGTTCCTTCTCTCTCGATCTCACCCGGCCTGGAGCAATCTTTGGACCCAGATAAGGACCATCGACCTAAGTCCCCGGTTGGCCAAGCTGGCACGAGAAAGCGTCCGCATTGGACAGGAGAGGGTAGCTAAACGCTGACACAAAAACCACTTGCGTCCCTTGGATCAAACCCTGACGGGTCGAACATCGTTTAGAGGACAGCCTGGAGGTATTCCCATGAACGCTCGTCCCCTGGCCATGGCGCTGAGCCTGTCGCTGACCCTCGCCGCAGCCGCCTCGGCCCAGGAGGAGCCGTCTCAGCCGGCGCCCGAGGCCAAGCCGGCTGCGAAGGCCAAGACCCCCACCTACTACGGGGATATCGCGGCCATCGTCCAGAAGCGCTGCCAGAACTGCCACCGACCGGGCGCGATCGGGCCCTTCCCCATGACGACCTACAAGGAGGTCGCGGGCTGGGCGGCCATGATCCACGAGGTCGTCGGCAACGGCCGCATGCCGCCCTGGCACGCCGACGCCCCCCACGGGACCTTCGCCAACGACCGCCGCCTGCCCCAGGCCGAGAAGGACGCGATCCTCGCCTGGGTCGACGCAGGCGCGCCCAAGGGCGACCTGGCCCAGGCTCCCAAGCCCGTGACCTGGCCCGAGCCGAACGCCTGGCGGCTGGGCAAGGTCGACGCCGTGGTCGAGGAGGAGAAGACCTTCTCCGTCCCCGCCACCGGCAGCGTCCCCTACCAGTATTCCTACGTGAAGACGAACTTCGACGAGGACAAGTGGATCAAGGGCCTCGAGGTCAAGGTCGACGCCCCGGGAGTCGTCCACCACGTGCTGATCTTCGTGATCTACCCCGAGCGCCACAAGTCGCCCCGCGTGCGCGGCGGCCTGCGCGGCTACTTCGCCAGCGCCCTGCCCGGTGACGCGATCGCGCCCTTCCCCGAGGGGGCGGCCAAGTTCTTGCCCAAGGGCGCGACGCTGGTGTTCCAGACCCACTACACGCCCAACGGCACGGCCCAGAAGAACCACTCCCGCCTGGGCCTGCTCTTCGCCAAGCCCGAGGAGAAGATCACGCGCCGCGTGCAGACCAAGTCGGTCCACACCATGCGGATCAACATTCCCGCCGGCGCCGAGGCCCACAAGGTGCGCGCCACCTACGACTTCAAGCAGGACCAAATGCTCTACGGCCTGCTCCCGCACATGCACCTGCGCGGCAAGAGCTTCTACTACATCCTCCGCTACCCCGACGGCTCGGTGGACAAGCTGCTGGACGTGCCCAAGTACGACTTCAACTGGCAGAACACCTATCGCTTCGCTCAGCCGCGCTTCGTGCCCAAGGGCTCGCGCATGATCGGCGTGGCGGTCTACGACAACTCCGACAAGAACCCGGCCAACCCCGACCCGACCCGGACCGTGCGCTTCGGCGAGCAGACCTGGGACGAGATGATGATCGGCTACATGGACCTCGTCGAAGCGAGCGCGGCCGAGCGCGCCGCTTGGGAGGCCGAGCGCGCCCAGGAGAAGCCCGCCGTGGAGAAGAAGACCCAGCCGGCCCCCTCCAAGGAGGAGCCCAAGACGCGGTCCTTCAAGTGAGCGCGCGGCGGGTCCCCCTCCTGCTCTGCGGGCTGGCGCTGCTGAGCGGCTGCGCGAGCGAGCCCGCTCCCCAGCAGTCCCCGAGCGAGGCCAAGAGCGAGCAGCGCGCGTGCGCCGAGTCCTGCGCTTGCTGCCAGGGCGCGGGCTGCGGGGCGGACTGTGCCGGCTGCGGGGAGCCCCAGGCCGACGACTGCTGCGCGAGCGAGGCCGGGGAGGTCGCGGATTCGGTCGCCGAGGAGCCCGCCCGCGCGGGCCCCGCCTATGTAACGCGCGGGCCCTCGCCTCTCGATCCCGCCGCGTGCGGAGTCGGCGCAGCGGTGACCGACTTCGACTTCACCCCGCTCGGCGGCGCAGCCAGCTCGCTCCGCGGCTGGGCCAAGCAGGCGCCCGCCAGCGTGGTGCTCTTCACCTCCCTCGGCTGCCCGGTGACCAGGAACTACGCGCCACAGCTCGAGCAGCTGACCCAGGCTTGGCGGGCCAAGGGCGTGCAGGTCCTGGCGGTCGACCCCTCGGCCGTCGAGGAGGCGCCTGAGATCCTGGCCTGGGCCGAGCAGCAGGGCTGGACCTTCCCGGTCGCGCGCGACCCGGACTACGCCTTCTGCGACGCGCTGCACGCGCGGCGCACCGCGGACGTGTTCCTGCTCGACCGTGAGGGCGTGCTCCGCTACCGAGGCCCGATCGACGACCAATACGGGATCAACTACCGCCTCGAGGCGCCGCGGGTCCACCACCTCGACCAGGCGATCGCGGCCCTGCTAGCGGGTGAGCCGATCCAGGGCAGCGCGCTCGAGGCGCCAGGCTGCAAGATCACGCGCCTCAAGCTCGACTGAGGGGAGCCGAGGGTTCAAAGGCCGGCCCGGCTAGGGGATACTCCTCGGCGTGATCGTCGAGACCTTTCCCGTTGGCATGCTCCAGTGCAACTGCACGATCCTCGGTTGCGAGACGACCAAGGAAGCGATCGTGGTCGACCCAGGCGGCGAGGCCGAGCGGATCAAGGCCGCCGTCGAGGCCCGCGGGCTGAAGGTCGTCAAGATCGTGCACACCCACGCTCACTTCGACCACGTCGGGGCGACCCGCGAGGTGCAGGAGCAGTGGGACGGGGCCGAGACCCTCTTGCACGAGGGCGACGACTGGCTGATCGAGGGCTTCCGCGAGCAGCCCCTGATGGTCGGCATGATGTTCGACACCGGCCCCCCGCCCAGGATCGACACCGCCCTCGAGGGCGGCATGGAGCTGCGCTTCGGCGAGCAGTGCTCGCTCGTGCTCCACACCCCCGGCCACACGCCGGGCAGCTGCTGCTTCTCGCTCCGCACCCCCGAGGGCATGCTCCTGCTCTCGGGCGACACGCTCTTCAACATGGGCGTCGGGCGGACCGACTTCCCCCGTGGCAGCTACGAGCAGCTCCAGACCTCGATCCGCGACCAGCTCCTCGCCCTCGACGGGCGGACCCGCGTGATCCCCGGGCACGGCCCCGAGACCACGATCGAGAACGAGCGGCGCCTCAACCCCTTCCTCCAGTGAGCGCGTGAGCGGCGCCTCCTGGCGAGCGGCCCTCCGCCTCCGGCTCAAGGTCCTCCAGCGACGCTATGGCTCGCCCTTGGAGCTGGTCCTGTTGGCGGTGACCACCGGCCTCGCGCTGTGGCTGGGGCGCAAGCTGGCGCTGCGGCTGAGCGGGGAGTGGCCGGCGGCGGCCCTGAGCGCTCTGCTCCTCGCGGTCGCGCTCGGGCTGGTGGGCGCTGGCGAGCGCGCGCTCTACCGGCGGCGCGAGCTGACCTTGCTCCTGGCGGCCGGGCTGGGGCCCGCCCACCTGGTTCGCGTGCGCCTGGTCGAGCTGGCGTTGGTCCTGAGCCTGCTCGCGCTGCCCGCGCTCGCCCTGGCGAAGGGCCTCCTCGGCGCGACGCCCAGCGCCGCGCTCCTGTGGGCCGCGGCGCCGATCCTCGGCCTGGTCGGCAGCGGCTGGGCCCTCTCCGCCGGCTGGGCCTGGGCCGGGCTGCCGCCTGCGCTGCGCTCGCTCCTGCGCGGCGCGCTCTTCCTGGCGCTGCTCGCGGCGCCCCTGGCGCGGGACGCGCTGCTGGCCACCCTCGGACACCCCGCCGGCCCGGGCGGAGCGCTCCTCGCGTTGGCCCGCGGCGAGCTCGCGCGCTCCCTGCCCTGGCTCGCGCTGCTCGCCTTCGTGCCCCTGGCGCTCGCGCTCGCTGGCCGCGGCTACGGGGCTCGCCTGGACGCCGCCGCGCCGCGGCCCTCGCGCACAGCGGGCGGCGGGCGCGCGCTCGCGGCTCTGACGGCGCCCCTCGGTCAGCAGGCCGGCGCGCTGGCTCGCCGCGACGCGACCCTGATCCTGCGGGGCGGCTTCTGGCGCGGAGCCCTGATCCTGCTCGCGCTGCCCCTGGCCGTGGCCCTGGTCCCCGCGATCGCGCGCGACCCCGAGACCAACGGCTGGCAGCTGCGCATGGCGGCGCTCTTGACGATCGGCGTCGCCTCGGCGGGGGCGGGCTTCCTGTTCGGCGTCGACTACCCCTTCAAGCGGCGCGCGCAGCTCCTGCTCGAGCGGACCCAGCCCCTCGCGCCGCGCCAGGTGCTCCGCTCGCGCTGGGCGCCGGCGGGGCTCTACGCCGCAGGCCTGGCCCTGGCCGCCGCCGCGCTCGTGGCGCAGGCCGAGCGCCCGGCGCTGGCGCGCGAAGCCTTCGCGGTCGGGCTGGGGGGCGTGCTCCTGGCGCTGATCGTGACCCACCACGCGGTGACCTTCGGCATGCACGGCGAAGCCGAGGCCCACCCCGCCGAGGCGACCGGCTACCCCTTCCACGGGGGCACCGTCGTCGTCCTGTTCGGGATCGCGCTCGCCCTGCACTGGGCCGCCGCGATCGCCTACCCGCTCCTGTGGCGGGGCTTCACGCTGATGGCGCTCAAGCGCTGGGAGCGGGCCGAGGTGCTGGCGGGGCACGGGAGCGCCGCGTGAGCGAGGGAGGGAGCCCGTGATCGAGGTCGAAGACGTGCGCAAGCGCTACGGCGAGGTCCAGGCGCTGCACGGCGTGACCCTCGCCGTCCAGCCGGGCGAGACCTTCGGCCTGCTCGGTCACAACGGGGCGGGCAAGTCGACCCTGGCCAAGATCCTCTGCGGGCTGCTCCGCCCCGACGACGGCAGCTGCCGCGTCGCCGGCGTCGACGTCGCCGCGGATCCGCTCGCCGCGCGGGCGCGCTTTGGCTACCTGCCCGAGGAGAGCGTGCTCTACGACGAGCTGAGCGCTCGCGAGCACCTGCACCTCTTCGCCGACCTGCGCGAGGTCCCTCGCGACGCGGCGCAGGAGCGGGCCGAGCGCCTGCTCGCCTTCCTCGACCTGAGCGCGGCGGCGGATCGCCCCGTGGGGGGCTACTCGCGCGGCATGCGGCGCAAGACAGCGATCGCGCTGGCGGTGATCGGTGACCCCGAGGTGATCCTCTTCGACGAGCCGACCGGCGGCCTCGACCCCGACGGCGCGCGCCGCTTCGCCGAGCTCCTGGCCGAGCTCAAGCGCCGCCAGAAGACGGTCATGATCCAGTCGCACATTCTCGGTCTGGTCGAGAAGCGCTGCGACCGGATCGGGATCCTCGACCACGGGGCGCTCCTCGCGCAGGGCACGCTGGCCGAGCTGCGGGAGCAAGCGGGCCTGCCCGAGGCGGACCTCGAGGACTGCTTCCTCGCCCTGACCGGGCAGGAGACCAAGGACGCCACCGGGCTCCTCGGTTGAGATCGCCGCAGGGGCGGCTTGCTTCTGCAAGCCCTTGCTGCGCAAACTCTTGAGGTTTTCCTGAGTCAATCGCGGCCGCGCCCTCGTCATGCGAGTGGAGGCGGCCACGGAGAGCAACGCAGCAGTGGTGAACGAACCCCTCCTCGTGCGCGCCGAGCGCGAGCGGCCACGTCTGGTCGCGATCGCGCAGCGTGTGCTCGGGGACGGGGCGCTAGCGGAGGACGTGGCCCAGGAGGTCTACGTCCGGCTGGCGAAGCTCCCAGAAGAGCCTCGTTCGCTGCCTGCCTGGCTACGGGCTGTCTGCTATCGGGTGGCGATCGACGTCCTGCGTCGGCGCCAGCGCGCGGAGCAGACCGGAGCGGAGATGGAGCGGGCCAGCATGGAGCCGACGCCGAGCGAGGCGGCCGAGGAGCGCGAGCGCGCTCAGCGGGCGCTGACGGCGCTGGCGGATCTGGACGATCCCTACCGCGCAGCGCTCCAGCAGCGCTTCTGCGAGGGGCGGACCTTCCGCCAGATCGCGGAGCGGATGGGCGCGCCCGAGCGGACGGTGCGGACCTGGGTCGGTCGAGGGCTGATGCGCCTGCGTCAGCGGTTGGGAGAAGGCTCGTGAGTGGGCGTTGCGAACAGGTTCAGCCGCTCCTGGGCGAATACCTGATGGGCGCGCTGGACTCCCCGCAGGAGGTCGCGATCACCGCGCACCTCGACGAATGCGTGGAGTGCGGGAAGGTGTTGGCCGAGGTGCAAGGGCTTGCGGATGCTCTGGTTGCGGCACCGACGTCGGAAAGGGATACTCATTCCATGGCGACTCAGGAAGGAACCTCTCCCCAATCTCAGGCGGGGCAGGACGTCGACATCGAGTTCGGCAAGTACCTGATCGGCCAGGGGGCCTTGACCCCCGAGCAAGTGCGCGAGGCCTACAAGCTCCTCGTGGGCTACCGCGAGCGGCTGCCCAACGTGAACCTCGCGCAGGTCCTCGCCCGCCACGGCATGGGCACCAAGGAGGACCTCCGCGACCACTACACCCGCTTCCGCGGCGCCTCCATGGGCGGCTCGGCCGTCGGGAGCGCGGTCGGCAGCGGCGTGGGGTCGGGCGTCGGCAGCGGGCTGGGCTCTGGGCTGGGGAGCTCCCCGGGCTCGGGCTTCGGCGGCTCGTCGGGCGGCTTCTTCCCCACGGGCGGGGCGGGCAGCGCGCCGGGCTCGGCCTTCGGGTCGGGCGTCGGCAGCGCGCCGGGGAGCGGCGTCGGCAGCGCGCCCGGGAGCGGCGTCGGCGACCAGGAGCGTTTCGGCTTCAAGACCGTCGACCTCGCGGGCGGCGGCCCAGGCGGCGGCTCGGCGATCCCGCCCACGATCGACCCCGACGCGGCGACCCTCGGCCCGGGCGCCTTCAACGCCGGGAGCGGCGTGGGCAGCGCGCCCGGCTCCGCCTTCGGCTC
>CALDQK010001062.1 GCA_937911525.1 uncultured bacterium | reverse complement strand
TGCGTCGAGTCGCGCCCCGGCTGGCGGAGGTGTGGCGGGAGCCCGCCTTGACGGATCAGGCCCTGGCGATCCTCGCGCTGGAGGGCGCCGAGGCGGTCGCCGCCACGGAGCGCCTGGAGCAGGCCCTCAACGCCCGCTTCCTCAACCGGAGCAGCGCGATCAAGCGGGCGAAGCGAAAGCTCAAGGGGTCGAAGTAGCCGCCGCCCGCGCCACGTTCAGGAAGAGCCAGGGGGTGGCGTTGCGCTGCAGGAACACGAGGTCCACCGCGCCGTCGCCGTTGAGGTCCGCGGCGCCGACCTCGAGCGAGTCGCCAGGGCTCTGGGTGTTGGCGGCCGGCAGGTTCGCGCTGGCGTCCACGAAGGTGCCCTGGTCGTTGCGGAGGAGCTTCATGGGACCGCGCAGGTTGGCGACCGCGAGGTCGAGCCAGCCGTCGCCGTCCGCGTCGAGGACGCTCACGCCGAAGCTGGCGTCGTCGCTGACCGGCAGGCTGGCCGTGGCGTCGGTGAAGCCGCTGGCGCCGCCGCGCAGGAGCACGTTCTGCTCTCCGTTGGGGCGCACGCCGTTGGCGCCCGGAGCGCCCTCGTTGCAGAGGAAGATGTCGACGAAGCCGTCCTTGTCGAAGTCGGCCGCCACAGCCGCCGTGCCGTAGCTGACGAGGGCGGGCAGGAGCGCGTCGCTCTGGTCGGTGAAGGTCCCGGTCCCGTCGTTGAGCAGGAGGCGGTGGCCGACGCCGAAGTTGCCCACGAAGAGGTCGAGGTCCTTGTCGTCGTCCACGTCGACCAAGAGGCCGGCGACCGAGTCCTGGCGTTGCTCGGGGAGCATGCCTGCGGGGGCCTCGCTGAAGGTCCCGCCGTCGTTGAGGAAGAGCCGGTTCAGGCCGCGGCTGGGGACGCCCTGGCCGGCGTTGGCCATGAACACGTCCGGGTCGCCGTCGCCGTCCACGTCGCCCACGGCGAGCTTGTAGGTCAGCGCGTCGTTGTTCTGGGCCAGCTCAGCGGCGGCGCTGAAGGTCCCGCCGTCGTTTCGAAACACGCGGATCGGCTGGAAGTTGCTCGACACGATCAAGTCGAGGTCGCCGTCGCCGTCGATGTCCACCGCGTGGGCGTCGGTGGCCTTCATCGAGACCGAGGGGAAGGCCGCATCGGCCAGGACGAAGGTCCCGCCCTCGTTGCGCAGGATCCGGCCAGGCACTTCGTAGCCGCCGATGAACACGTCGAGGTCATTGTCCCCATCGAAGTCGCCGAAGGCGAGCGCGAAGTCGTCGCTCGAGCTGGCCGGCAGGGAGGCGCTCCCGTCAATGAACACGCCCGTGCCGGTGTTCCCCGAGGAGATCGTCGGGGTGGCGGGCTGAGTGGGGACGGCGCTGCTCGCGGTCGAGGCGCCGCTGCCGCTGGTGGTGCTGCTCGCGGTGCTGGTGTTGACGGTCGTGGTGCTGGTGCTCGTGGCCGAAGCGACCGTCGACGCGAAGCTGCTGCTCCGCTTCTTGGTGCAGCCCGACGCGATCAGGCTCAGGGTCAGCAGGGTCAGCGCGCAGGCGAGTGAGTGCTTCATGGGTCTTCCTCTCAGGGGTGCTGACCCTGAGCGCAAGCCCGGGGCCAGCGCCCAACTCGTTGCGCAGTCGAGGAGATCCGGTGGGTCCCACTCCCAACTCCTCGGCTGTGAAAAGAGGACGAAAGGACCGAAGGGCCCCATGCGAAACCGTGCGTGAGTCGGTCCGGATTTACTCACCTCGCTGGCTCACTTCCTCTTGCCCCTTTGGGGTCGGGTGTCCTAACGTTGTGGGACGAGAGTGGAGCGCCGTGGCGAGGAGGCCACCATTTCGGTCAGCGATGTGTTGCCAATCCCCCCGCTGGACGAGCTGGAGTCGTCAACTGGGCTCGCTCCCCAGGCTCCGGATTCCCAGGCTCCGGATTCCCAGCCGCCGGGAGGCCAGCGCGCTCCCCGCCGCCGCAGCAGCCGGAGCCGGCGCATGACGCCCGAGGCCCCGCTGCCCGCCGACTCCGATCCCCAACCCTCGGAGTTCCAACCCTCGGAGTTCCAGCCCGACCCCGAGCTGAACGAGAGCAAGCCCTTCCTCGACGCCGACGACCTCCTCTCGTCGGCAGCCGTGCTGCGACGCCAGCAGCGGGAGCAGCGCCGTCAGCGCCGCGCCGCCGAGTCGATGCAGGCCGAGTCCGAGCTCTGGAGCGGAGAGGCCGACGAAGAGGCCGAGCTGCTCCAGGTCAGCCTCGACGAGCTCGAGGACGCCGAGGTCGAGTCGCTCTTCTCCGACATGTCGAGCAAGTCGCGCGATCACCTCAAGACGTGGTGCGAGAGCGTGGACGAGGACGTCTGGGTGTTGAACCTCGACGCGGACGACGACCTCGACGACGACGACGACCTGAGCGACCTCTTCGGCGAGTAGTCGCGCGCGACCGACCACACACGAGACGAGGCGGCCCAAGGGCCGCCTCGTCTGCGTTTGGGGCTCGAGCTCGGCGTCTAGCCGAGCTTGACCGTGATCGTGGTCTCCTTGCCCTCGCGGCGGACCTTGATCTTCACGCTCTGGCCGGGCTTGCACTTGCCGAGCGTCTGCATCAGGTCCTGCAGGCCCTCGATCTTGCTCTCGCCGATCATCAGGATCAGGTCGCCGTCCTTGAGGCCAGCCTTGGCCGCGGGGCTCTCGGGCAGGACCTGACGGATCCCCACGCCGCCCTCGCTGTTCTGGTCGGGGTAGATCCCGAGCCGGGCGCGGTTGCCGCGCTGACCGCGGCGGGCCTGGGGGACCTGGACGAAGGCCGGCCGCTCGTCGGCGTCGGCGATCGCCTGGACGCAGCGCTGGGCCACGCGGGCGACCTTGGCCGCGCCCTCGGCGTTGAGCTTGTCGACGTCGTCGGTGGGCCGGTGGTAGTCGCCGTGGAGGCCGGTGAACAGGAAGAGCACGGGGATCCCGGCGCGCGCGAAGGAGGCGTGGTCGCTGGGGCCGAAGCCGCTCTGGTTCAGCTTGCCCTCGAGGCCCTCGGCGGCGAGCGCGCCCTGGACGATCGTGGGGAAGGCCTTGGCGGTGCCGACGCCGCCGACCTCGAGCGAGTCGCGCAGGCGGCCGATCATGTCGAGGTTGACCATGGCGGCGATCCGCTTGCGGTCGAGGGTCGGGTGCTTGACGAAGTGGGCGCTGCCCAGGAGGCCGCGCTCCTCGCCCGAGAAGCCGATGAAGAGCAGCGAGCGGCGGGGGCGCTGCGCGGCGAAGGCCTGCGCGAGCTCCAGGATCCCGGCCGTGCCCGAGGCGTTGTCGTCGGCGCCGTTGTGGATCTCACCGCTGGCGTCGCGGCCGCCGAGGCTGCCGCCGTGGTGGCCGTGGCCCAGGTGGTCGTAGTGGGCGCCGATCACGACCACCTCGTCCTTCAGCTTGGGGTCGGTCCCGGGCAGGAAGCCGAGCACGTTGCGCGCGACCTCGGGCTGGCGGTCGATCTGGAGGTTCAGCTTCAGGCGGCCCAGCTCGAAGGAGTTGGGCTGGCCGCTCTGCTCGATCCCGGCCTCGATCGCGCTCAGGTCCTTGCCCATGAGCTTGAAGAGCTTGACCAGGGTCGAGCGCTGGAGGTGCGCCGCGGCGATCCCGGCGCTCTGGCCGCCCGTGAAGGGCAGCACGGCGTCACCCTGGGGGTGGCCCTCGTCGTTGACGATCAGGAGCGCCTTGGCGCCCTTGGCCTTGGCCACGGCGGCCTTGGTCGTGAAGAAGGCGTTGCGCGAGCCGCGCCCCTGGGGGTTGGGCTCGCGGCGGAGCATGATCACGGCCTTGCCCTTGACGTCGAGGCCGGCGTAGTCGTCGTAGCCCTTGCTCTCGTCGCTGATCCCGAAGCCGACGAACACCAGGGGCAGGTCGAGGGCCTCCGCGTCGGCCGAGAAGCCGAAGGGGTTCATGTCCTGGCCGGCCTGGAAGTCGCGCTCCCAGCCCGCGGCCTCGATCGTGAGCCGGGCGCCCGCGGCGAGCTTGGCCCGACCGGCGACCTCGAAGCTCTGATACCAGGTGCCGTCCTCGCCGCCGGGCTTAAGGCCGTAGCGCTCCCAGTGCTGGGCGATATAGCGCGCGGCGAGGCGCTCGCCCTTGCTGGCGGTCCCGCGCCCCTCGAGGGCGTCCGAGGCCAAGTAGCCGACGTGGTCCTTGAGCTCGGCGCTGGTGATCAGGGCCGAGTCGGCCGCCAGGGTGGGGGCGCTGAGGGCTAGCAGAGCCGCAGTGAAGAGGGTGCCGCCGGCGAAGCGGCGGGAGGGCAGACGGTGCATCGAGAGCTCCTGTGTGGGTTACGCCCCTTCCTACGGGCCAGCCCCCCAGGATCGATGGTCTCGGTTGTGTAAAGCCCCCCTGGCGTACGTGGCGGTGACACGCTGGGTTGGCCCCATCCCCTACCTTTGGCCCGTCGAGTTCGATCTCGGAGGACCCATGACGAAGAAGGCGCTCCTGACCCTGGCCCTGGCGGGCTTCCTGAGCCTGTCCGCGGCCCCTGCGGCCCGCGCGGACCAGGTGATCCTGACCTCGGGCGGCCGCGTCCGCGGCAAGATCGTCCGCCAGACCCGCCGCTCGGTCACGATCCGCACCCGCGGCGGCACGACCGTGATCCCCCGCGACGAGATCGACCGGATCGAGCGCGGCGCGACGATCTTCGACAAGTACAAGCAGCGCCTCCAGAAGATCGACAAGAGCGACCCCGAGGCCCACTACAGCCTCGGCCTGTGGCTCAAGAAGGAGGGCGAGCGCTCGCTCGCCAAGAAGGAGTTCGAGCGGACCGTCGAGCTCGACGAGGACCACCGCTTCGCCCGCGAAGAGCTCGGCTTCGTCCGCCAGGACGGCGTCTGGATCGAGCGCAGCGCGCTCAAGGCCTCGGCGAGCAAGTCGGACGCTCGCAGCCACAAGGCCCCGACCCAGTTCAAGACCCCCTGCTCGCCGCAGCTCGCCCAGGCGCTCACGACCGCCAAGCGGGCCAAGGAGGCGGCCGAGCGCAAGCAGGCCCTCAGCCTCCTGAGCGAGCGCGAGGCCGAGGTCGAGCGCTGCCTGGCGCTGCTCCAGGGCGAGGACGCGCCCAAGAAGCTGCGGATCGCCGTCAACAAGCACGCCCCGGCCGCGATCGACCTCGCCGGCGAGGCGCTGCGCCCCCACGTGGCCGCCTACGTGAGCGAGGTCGTGTGGCCCGCCCTCGACCGCTCGATCGAGGCCCACGCCAAGCGCCTGGCCAAGGCCAACGACCGGACCGTCAAGAAGATCGCCGCCCTGTTCCGTGAGATCGAGCTGGGCGCGAGCGAGGTCGAGGAGAGCCGCGCCAAGGCCCTCTCGCGCTGGGTCAAGCACCGCGACGAGGCCCTGCGGGTGATCTTCGACAAGCAGATCTACCCCGACGCCAACCACGGTCGCTCGGGTCAGCCCACCGTGGACGAGCACGTCGAGCGCGTGCGCGCGGTGTGGCCGGTGTTCGACGGCCTCGTCCAGAAGGACCTCGCCAAGCTGCTCTCGCTCAGCGTCGAGGAGGCCAAGGAGAGCCTCTCGATCCTCGAGCAGGCCGACGCCCGCTACGCCGAGCTGGAGCCGACCCTCGTCGCCCGCCAGATCCAGGCCGAGGCCCCCAGCGCTCCCCCGCTGGCCCTGCGCTGCTTCCTCCTCTACCAGGCCGAGCGCGTCGCCGACGCCCTCGAGCTGAGCGACAAGCTCAACGCCTGGGAGACCGAGCTCCTCCGTCGCCTGCGCGACGAGCGCGTGCGCCGCTACAACGCCGCCTTCAAGCGCAAGAACCAGCAGGCCTACGGCGTCAAGCCGAGCGGCCCCGAGGTCGAGCAGGTGCGGATCACCAACGACTACCGGATCCTGATGGGCCGCCCCGCCCTCGAGATCGACCCCCGCCTGGTCGCCAGCGCCCGCGGCCACTCGGCCGACATGACCCGCCTGGGCTTCTTCGCCCACCAGTCGCCGATCTCGGGCAAGGAGAGCCCCAGCCAGCGCATGGCGGCCGCCGGCTACCCCGCCATGGGCGGCGAGAACATCTCGCTGGGCTCGGTGGCGCCCAGGGCGACGCACATCGCCTGGTACAACAGCTCGGGCCACCACCGCAACATCCTGGGCGCCCGCTACGCCGCCATGGGCTCGGGCCAGGACGGCAACCACTGGACCCAGAACTTCGGCGGCGCCGGCACGCTCCCTCGCTAGGAGCCGTCCCGACCTGCTCGAGGGGCTCTCGCCACGGCGAGGGCCCTTCGTCGTTCCGGAGGAGGCTAGTGCGTGGGGTCGGGCCCCAGCTCCTCGTCGGGCAGGAGGCGCACCGCGTCGCCCCAGCGCCGCTCCCGCTGCTTGCGCTCGCGCAAGCGACGGGAGCCCAGATACATGCGGTAGTTGATTCCCGGTCCCGGCATCCCTGACCCTCCGGCTCTCTCTGAACCCTTCGTCCAGGGCGCCCCGCTATCCGCAGGGGACGTCTCAAGTGTTTTTATTGCAACGGCTTGACTGGTCGCCGTCGTCCCCTGGCCCTAAGCTCCGGTTCACGCCTGCGAAACCTGCTGGGGGAGGCGGCGTTAGCTCCCTCAGGGGAGCGAAGGGAGCTGGGTGAGTCACGATCCCAGGACGCGGGCCGGCGACAGCCGGCCCTCGAGTTCGAGCTCCGGCAAGACCGTCGTGCGCCAGGTGGGCGGCTTCAAGCTGGTCCGGCCTCTCGGCGAAGGCGGCATGGGCAAGGTGTTCGTCGCCCGCCAGGAGGCGCTGGACCGGGTCGTCGCGCTCAAGGTGCTCAAGCCCGAGCTCGCCGAGGACCCCGAGTTCCTGACGCGCTTCGCTCGCGAAGCCCGCTCGGCCGCGCTCTTTCAGCACCCCAACGTCGTGTCCGTGATCGACTCGGGCGTCGACGAGCGCTTCGGCGTCAACTACATCGCCTTCGAGTTCATCGACGGGGGCTCGCTCGAAGACCTGCTCGAGAAGCAGGAGCGCCTCCACGAAGAGCAGGCGCTCCTGATCGTGCGCGGGATCGTGCGCGCGCTCTGCTTCGCCGAGGACAAGGGGATCGTTCACCGCGACGTCAAGCCGGACAACATCCTGATCGCGAGCGACGGGACCCCCAAGCTGGCCGACCTCGGCCTCGCCAAGGAGGGCGGCGGCAACGAGACGACGAAGGTCACGCAGACCGGCGTCGTGCTGGGCACGCCGCTCTACATGGCCCCCGAGCAAGCGCTGGGTGAGGGGCCCCTCGACGTGCGCTGCGACATCTACGCCCTCGGCCTCTGCCTCTGGCGAATGCTCACCGGGGTGATCCCCTTCGACGAGCAGAAGATCTGCAGCTCGCTGCAGATCCTGACCAAGCACATCAACGAGGACCTCGTCGACGTGCGCGAGCGCAACCCGCAGATCAGCGCGGGGGCGGCCGCCCTGATTCGCGGCATGAGCCAGCGCGACCCGGACTCGCGCTATCGCTCGGCCAAGCACCTCCTGGCCGACATCGAGCGCGTGCTCGAGGGCGCCGACCCGCTCGGGCCGCGCGGCTCCCTGGTGGCCACCACGGTCGACCTCTCCGGCGGCGAGCTGCGCGAGGCGAGCGAGCGGCGCCGCGCCCAGAGCTCCAGCCGGCGCTCCAGCGCGAGCGCAGACGCCGCCCCCAGCGGCCTGCCGATGCCCCTCGTCGCGGGCGTCCTCGTGGCGGCCCTCGGGATCGGCGTGGGCGTGGCCCTCGCCACGCGCGGCGGCCCC
>CALDQK010001061.1 GCA_937911525.1 uncultured bacterium | reverse complement strand
GAGCTTGCCGCCGGTCGCGGCGACCGACGAGCCGCTCGCGGCGTCGAGCAGGCCGCCCGAGCCGTCGGTCGTGAGGGGGCGGGCGCTGCTCCCCGTCACGAGCGCGAAGCTGCCCATCCGGACGGTCATGGTCCCGTCGCGCTGCTCGTTGGTGCTGACCCCCGCCAGCTGGCTGAGCTCTCCGGCGAGCTGGTCGCGGCGGTCGAGCAGCTCGTTGGCGTTGCGGCCCGAGATCTTGGCGGCGCGGATCTCGTCGTTGAGCTGCACGATCTCGCTGGCCGCGCGGTTGACCTGATCGACCGTGTCCTCGACGCCCAGTCGCAGCGAGGCGCGCTGCTCGCCGAGGCTGCCCGCCACGCCGCGGAAGTCGGCCGCGAGGACCTCGGCCCGGGCCAGGAAGGTCTCCCGCGCCGCCACGTCGTCGGGGCGCGCGCTGAGGGTCTGCGCGGTGGCGAAGAAGTCGCTCAGGGCGACGCCGATCCCCGTGTCGGGGCCGCCGAACACGCCCTCGGCCTCGCGCAGCTGGGCGGCGAGGACGCCTGCCTCGCCCGCGTCGGCGCGGGCCGTGTTCAGCCGCCCCTCGACCAGGCGGTCGGCCGCGCGCGAGACCTCGACGGCCTGGACGCCGCGACCGATCTGGCTGCGCAGGGGGCCGTCCGTGCCCGAGACGGACTGCAGCTCGGCGCGCTGACGCGTGTAGCCGGGCGTGTTCGCGTTGGCCACGTTCTGGGCCACCACGTCCAGCGAGCGCTGGGCGGCTCGCAGGGCAGAGAGCGCGGTCGTCCCGTCGAGCGGCATCCTAGGCCTCCCGGGCGATCCCGAGCCCGTTGGTGCGGACCACGTCGAGCAGCTCCTTGGTGGTCCGCCGCGCGTTGAGGAGCAGCTTGGCGTTGCGGTAGGCCGCCCGGTGCAGGCGCTCCGCCAGCTCGAGCACCTGCGCCTTCAGCCGCGGCTGGCCCTCGAGGTCCAGGCTCTGCCGGGGCGGGACCGCCTCGGTCCGCGCCTGGACCTCGGCGGTCCAGCGCTCGAGCTCCTCCACGTCGCCGCGCAGGATGGCCCGCTCCTGCGCGTCGAGGGCCTCGATCACCTGGGTCACGGCTTGGGTCATGGCGTTCGACATGCCTACCCCTCCAACTGTGCTGCGATCTGGTCGGCGAAGCCGAAGCCGCCTTGCTCGGCGAGGTGCTCTGCGAGGTAGGTCTCGAGGAACCCCTCGTAGACCCCAGCCCCCGGCGACCCCTTGAAGGGGCTCGCTTCACCCGAGAAGGCGGACTTGAGCAGCTGGCTCAAGAGCAGCCCCTCGAACTTCTTGGCCGCCTCCGCCGCCTGGCTGCGCGGCTTGGCGCCGGCGCCCGGAGCGGCCTCGAGCGGGCCTCCGCCAGAGATCGGGCCCAGCGGGCTCACATCACCACCAGCTCGGCGTGCAGCGCGCCGGCCACCTTGAGGGCCTGGAAGATCGCGATCAGGTCGCGCGGCGAGACGCCCAGCGAGTTGAGGGCCTGGGCCAGGCCGGCCACCGTGATCCCGCCCTCGAGCACGGCCAGGCCGGGGCGCTCCTCGGTCACCGAGAGCTTGGTCCGCGGCACGACGGCCGTCTCGCCCTTGCGCGAGAAGGGCGCGGGCTGGCTGACCTCAGGGGTCTCGGTCACGCTGATCGTCAGGTTCCCGTGCGAGATCGCGACCTTGCTGATCCGCACCCCCTGGCCCGCCACGATCGTGCCGGTCCGCTCGTTGATCACGACCCGCGCGGGCGCGTCTGGCTCGACCTCGAGCTCGCCGAGCTTGGCCAGGAGCGCGACCAGGTCGTTGGGGCGCCGCGCCCGCTCCGGCACGTGCACGTGGACCGTGCCTCCGTCGACGGCCGTCGCGCGCACGCCGACCAGCTGGCCGATCTTGCTCGCCAGCCGCTGCGCGGTCAGGAAGCTGCGGCGGCGCAGGTTGAGCACGATTCGGCCGTGCTTGGCGAGCAGGCTGGTCGGCACCGAGCGCTCGACCAGGGCGCCGTTGACCACGCGACCCACCGTGGGGTGGTTGCGCTGTTCGCTGGCGGCGTCGCCCGTGAAGGCGAAGCCTCCCACGCTGACGGGCCCCTGCGCCACGGCGTAGACCTTGCTGTCGGCGCCCTCGAGGGGCACCCGCAGCAGGGTCCCGCCCGTGAGGCTGCTCGCGTCGCCGGCGGAGCTGCAGGTCACGTCCAGCTTGGCGCCGGGGCGGGCGAAGGGGGGCAGGGTCGCGGTCACGTAGACCACCGCCGCGTTCTTGCTGCGCGCTTGCTGGGGGCTGACGTTCAGGCCGTAGCGCTTGAGCACGTTGGCCAGCGCCTGGCTGAGGAAGGGCGCCGAGTCGCCGGTGCCCTTGAGGCCGACCACGATCCCCAGCCCCAGGAGCTGGTTGTCGCGCACGCCCTGCACGTCGGCCAGGTCCTTGACCCGGCCGGCCTGGACGGGGGTCCCGCTCAGGAGCAGGAAGAGCGTCGTCGCGATCAGGAGGGTGCGCGTCACGGGGGTGCTCCTCGTCGGTCCTAGAAGGGCCACAGGTGGTGCCAGAAGAAGTCAGCGATCCGGCCGACCAGGCCGCGCTTGGTCGTGCGGGTCAGGGGGCCGCTGCCGCGGTAGGAGACCTCCGCCTGGGCGAGGTTCTCCGAGAGGATCGTGTTGCTCGCGGTCATGTCGAGCCGGCGCGCGATCCCCCGCACGACCAGCTCCTTGGTCTCGTCGTCGATCGTGACCGTGCGGCTGCCTTCGAGCAGGAGGTCGCCGTTGGGGAGGACCTCGGTCACGACCGCGGTCACGCGCGCCTCGAGGCGGCCTTGCTTGTCGACCGAGCCTTCGCCGCTGAAGCTGCGCGAGGAGCTGGCCTCGCCGCCTGGGAGGCCCTGCTCGAAGGCCTTGGGGAAGCCCTTCAGCGAGCTGAGCTCGAGCTTCATGCTGGTCGACTGGTCGAGGGCGGTCGACTCCTTCTGCGAGGCGAGCTGCGACTCGCGCACGATCACGGTCACGATGTCCCCGCGGCTGCGGGCGACCGTGTCGCCGATCAGGCCGGCGCGGCGCTCGGCGGCCTCGTCGCCGGGCCAGAGCGAGCCCGAGGCGGGCTCCTCGACGGCGACGGGGAACTGCGCGCCGAAGCGCTGCTCGCGGGTCTCGACGCTCTGGCAGGCGCAGAGCAGGGGCAGCGTGAGCAAGCAGATCAGGACCCTCGGGTTCACTTGGCACCTCCGACCCGGCTGACGACTCGGTTCTTGGCGACGACCACGCCGCGCAGGATCCGGCCTTTAAGCGTGCGAACCCGGATCCGCTGAGCGCGGCGCCCGTCCTCCAGCGCCCGGGCCGGGGCCACGATCGTGAGCGGGCCCGTCTTGAGCTCGAGCTCGAGGGGCGCGCCGCGAGTGATCAGGAGGGGCTGGACCAGGTCCGCGCGGCGGAGCACGGTCCCCGCGGGCAGGTCGCGGGCGGCCTGCTGGCCGTCGGCCTCGGCCGCCCCCAGCGGCTCGCTGCCGCTCACGCGCTCCACGCGACGG
>CALDQK010001060.1 GCA_937911525.1 uncultured bacterium | reverse complement strand
AGAAGGCGGCGAAGAAGAAGGCGGCGAAGAAGAAGGCGGCGAAGAAGAAGGCGGCCAAGAAGAAGGCGACCAAGAAGAAGTAGGCCAGGGCGCCTGTCACCCGCTCGGGGGCGAGCGATAGAGTGCTTCCCCATGGGAATCCTCTACCTGATCCTGATCTTCGCGGGCATGTACGTCGTCTGCGTCGAGCTCGAGAAGGCCTGCGCGGACTCCGCGCACCGGCTCAAGATCCCCGAGTCGATCGCGGGCGCGACGCTGCTCGCCGTGGCCAGCTCGGCGCCCGAGTTCTTCACCAGCTTCCTGGGCGCCGTGATCCACAAGGTGTTCGCGGTCGGCCTGATCGCGATCCTCTGGAGCGCGATCTTCAACGTGACGGTGATCCCCGGCATGTCGGCGCTGATGAGCCCCAAGCCGCTCAAGGTCGTCCCGACCGTGATCAAGCGCGACTGCGTGGCCTACGCGGCGATCACCCTCCTGCTCCTGGGGCTGATCGAAGACGGAACCCTGAGCCGGACGGACGCCTTGATCCTGCTCGGCGCCTACGGGCTCTACGTCTACGTGCTCTTCCTGATGGTCGGCGATCACGAGGAGAGCGCGGAGCACGAGCCGCTGCCCCTCTGGCGGACCGTCTTGGGCATGCTGGGCGGGATCGCGCTGATCGGGCTGCTCTGTCACTTCATGATCGTGGTCGGAGAGGACCTGGTCGGCGCCGAGAAGCCGCACCTGCTGCTCCTGCTCTCGGCCTTGGTGTTCGCGCCTGGCACCTCGCTGCCCGACTTGCTGCTGAGCACGATCTCCGCGCGGAAGGGAGCGGGCTCGGCCTCGATCAGCAACGCCTTCGGGAGCAACAGCTTCGACCTCAGCGTGTGCCTCGCAGCGCCCGTGCTCGTCGTCGGCGACGTCCCGATCGACACCGGGGGCGCGGTCATCTGGAGCATTTGGTTCCTGCTCGGGACCGTGGCGCTGACCATGCTCCTCGTGCGGACCGGCTACGAGCTGACCAAGAAGGAAGGCGCGCTCCTGGTCGGGACCTTCGTGGTCTTGGCTGGAACCCTCGTCTACCTGACGCTGCGCGGGGCCCCCGCCTGAGCCAGGGTAGATTTTTCAAAGCCGAGGCCTAGAGGGCTCCCAAAGCGAGGCTTAGGGCGGTCGCTCTTTCAAACTTGTCCCAAACCTTCACACGCTCACCTGATCTGCGTAACCTCCGTCCGTGACCGCGGTTGAGCGATTCCCTCCCAACGCGAGCCTGCTCTCGGGGCGCCCCGATCGACGCGGGAACTTCATCGTGCGCGTCGAAGCGGAGACGCCCCGCGTGCTCAAGGTCTACCGCGGCCGCCGCGGGGCGCTGAAGGACGCGCTGACCTCCTTCTCGGGCCAGGTCTTCGAGGGCAAGCGGCCGGTCGATCCCGCCGCTCGCCGTGAGACCGAGCGCCGCTCGCTGGAGATCTGGGCGCGCGAGGGCTTCTCCGTGCCGCGCCTGTTCGGCGAGGCCCCGCCCGAGTGGGTCGAGGGCCCCTCGCTCTGGCTGGAGCTCACGCCTGGGCCTCGCTTGAGCGACGTCCTTCAGGACCCAGGGGTCTCCATGGCCCGCAAGGTGCGCCTGGCGCGGGCCCTGGCGCGGGAGACCCACGCCCGACACCGGCGCGCCCTCGAGCTGAACGAGCCCCTGCTCTTGCCCGAGCACCCGACGACGAAGCACGTGCTCGTGCAGGCGGACGAGCGCCTGGTCACGATCGACTTCGAGGGCGGCTACGACTCCGGCTACCCCGTGCTCTTCGCGCTCGCCCAGGAGCTCGCGGGGGTGCTCCGCTCGATCCCGCCGATCGAGACCCGGGCAGGCCTCGGTGACCGCTTCCTCGACGCCTACGGTGACGAGGACCTGCTCGAGTCGGCCTGCGCGGCCTACTTCAGCATGCAGCCCGCTCGCGCGCTCCGTCGCCTCAGCGACCGGGTGCGCCGTCGCCGGAGCAAGTCCGCCACCATGGCGGAGGTCTGGCGCCGAGTGACCGAGCACGTGCCCTTCGGCTCGTCGCTGGCGCTGCCCACCCTCGACTGATCCCTCGCCCGAGGGCCTGACTGGCTAGGCGCGCAGGAGCGCCTGCGGCTGGCGGGGAGGCTCGCCCGGGGAGCGGCGGTCCCTCTGCAGCGAGGCCCGCAGCAACGCCAGGGTGCCGCCGAAGGGCAGCGAGAACCCGAGGCCCATGGCCACGTAGTAGCCCGCGGCGGGGATCGCCCAGCCCTCGTAGGAGCCGTTGACGAGCATGTTGGCCGGGACCGAGGCGATCAAGGTCACCACGTAGGCCGCGACGGCGCCGACGCAGCCCAGCACGACGGCCGCGACGGTGCCGACGACGATCCTGGTGACGTTGTTGGGGTGGGTGCTCTGCATGGGATCTCCTTTGCGTTGGTGGGAGGAAGATAGGCAGGTCGGCGCGTGTGGCGAAGTAACGATTTCCGTGAGTTGGGATAAGCAGAGCTAATTGCTGAGGCGGCGCCGCGTCGACGGGTCCTCCGGCGATATAGTCCAGCTCCATGCAGGAGAGCGCACCCAGTCCCAGCCTTCAGCGCGCGCGCCTGCGGCGCCTCTTCGCCTGCGGGGCCTTGCTCCTCGGGGCGCTGGTGGCGGCGCTGGTGGCGGAGGTCGGCCTGCGAGTCGCGAAGGTCGACGTGCCGGCGCGGCGCCACTTCGCGCCGGGGATCTACCGGGCCGACGAGACCCTGGCCTGGGCGCTGCTGCCCGACTACCAGGGGGTCCACCGCGAGTACGAGTTCGACGCGCGCACCTCCACCAACGCGGCGGGCTTCCGCGACCGGCCCTGGGACGCTGCTCGTCGAGGCGCTCGCTGGCGGGTGCTCTGCCTGGGCGACTCCTGCACCTTCGGGCGCGGGGTCCACGACGGCGAGGACTACCCGAGCCAGCTCGAGCCCCTCCTCGCCGAGCGCCTGGGCGAGGTGGCCGTGTTCAACGCCGGCGTGCCGGGCTACGACTCGGTCCAGGAGGACCTCGTCCACGCGATCCTGCAGCCCGAGCTGCGCCCCCAGGTCGTGATCGTGGGCTGGCTACCCAACGACGAGATCGAGCGCTCGGTCAACAGCCGCGAGCTCTTGCAGGTGATCGACGGGCAGCTCGTCTACGACGTCGAGCGCTACCAGGAGTGGAAGCGCAAGATCGAGGGCGGCGGGGTCTACGGGAGCGCCCTCTACCGCTACCTCAAGCGGGCCGCCAAGCAGCTCCAGGGGCGCGACCACGACTGGAAGGTCGACCTGAGCGACCTCAGCTACAGCCAGGCCGCCTTGACCCGGATCCACGAGCGGGCCCAGGCCGCGGGGGCGCGAATGCTGCTCGTGCTCTTCCCCCGCCTCGAGGAGCTGGGCGAGGCCCCGGTCGAGCACCACCGGGTCCTCGCGAGCTGGGCCCAGGAGCGCGGGATCGAGGTGGTCGACCTCCCCGCGGCCTGGCGCGGGAAGCAGGCCGAGTGGGCCCAGCGCTTCCTGCCCCGCGACAACGTCCACTTCACCCCCGAGGGCTACCGCCTGGTCGCCGAGGCGATCGCTCAGGCCAAGCTGTGGGGCGAGCTCCCGCGCTAGCGGAAGGGGGTGGCTCACTCAGCCTGGCGCTCTGGCTAGTTGATCGGGCCCGAGACCTTCTTGCCCTTCTCGACGCGGCGGCTGCGGGGGCCGTGGTTGCGGTCGTGGGGGCCGTGGCCGTCCTGGCGCTCGTAGCCCTGGATCTTGCCGCCGAAGTCGAGCTTGAAGCGCATGCGGGGGTAGATCGTGCCCGACACGCGCTTGAAGCGGACGCTCAGCCACTTGCCGTCCTGGCTGGCCGTGCCGCGCGAGTGGCCGACCAGCGAGCCGTCGCGCTTGAACTCCTTGCGCTCGACCACGAAGTCCCGGCCCTCGCCGGGGCGGATCTCGATCTGGACGGTGCGCTTCCACATGCCGTCGAGCTGGTAGGTGCCCTGGGCCCAGGGCTGCTTGCGCAGCCACTTGTCGGTGTCCTCGACCCGGTCGCGGTTGGCCTCGAGCCAGGCGTGCATCTCGGGGGGCGTCATGGCCCGGCCGTGCTTGGCCTTGAAGGCCGCGACCTGCTTCTCGAGGGCCTCGGTGTAGAGGTTCCCGGCCTTATCGAGCGCGTAGAAGCTGCGCAGGATGTCGGCGTTCATGCCCTTGGGCACGATCCCGAAGTCGAGGATCGTGTCGTTGAAGGTGCCCATGGTCGTGACGAGGGCCCGCGTGAAGAGGGGCAGGCGCAGCTGGTAGTTCTCCTCGTCCATCCAGCGGAAGATCGACTGCAGCGCGGCCTGGCGGGTGTGGTTGCTCTCGAGCCAGTCGATCCGCGCGCCCTCGGCGACGCGCAGCAGGGTGCCCGAGACGTCAGCGTCGCCGGGAGCCGTGACGGGGTCCTCGGGGCTGATCCCCCAGCTCGCGAAGAGGCCGGCGCTGCCGGGGCCCGGGTTGAGCCGGGTCAGCGTGGTGAAGAGCTCGATCCCCGCCTTGCGGAAGATCTCGTCGGCGACGCCCGCGCAGAAGTATCCGTCGGGGTCGGGCAGGGTCTTGCCCTCGGCGGCGGCCTTCTCGCCGGCGATCCGGTGCGAGGCGCCCATGCTGAAGTCGTAGCCGAGGGGCTCGCCCTTGTTCAGGCCGTCCTTGGCCCGGTCGAAGAAGGCGTCGGCCGCCGCGTCCACGGCGGCTTGCTTGCTCTGGTCGCGGACGAAGAAGATCACGTCGCGCGTCACGCCCTCGTAGTGCTTGGCGAGGGGCTTGATGATCACGCCCGTCTCGATCAGCGACTCGAGCAGGAAGAGCGTGCCCGCGGGGTAGGTCTTGCCCTCGACGGTCTTGGGCTCGGTCGAGCGGTAGCCGATCGCGAGGTGGCTGAAGGTGTTGTCTTCGCTGGCCGAGCGGGAGATCGCCGCGCTGACGTTGCTGTTGCCCATGCAGAGCAGCACGAAGGTGCGCGGGAACTGGGCCGGCGTCATGGCCTGATAGGCGGGGTCGACCGACCAGTGCATGACGGGGAAGGTCTCCGCGAGGGCGGGCTTGCCGTGCTGGTAGAGCTTGGCGGGGGCCTTGGCCGCGGTGCGCTGCAGGATCGCCTCGCGCAGGTAGCGGATCCCGCGCAGGACGCGGCGCTTGGCGTTGGCCACGTCGTCGCTCAGCTTGCCGGCCTCGTAGAGCTCGGCCATGCGCGCGTCGAGGGCGGTGGTGACCTGGAACAGAGCCTGGGTCAGGCCGTGGGGGTCCCGGTCGACCGCGGCCATGTCGATCTGATCCTGACGGAGGGCGAAGATCTCCGCGTAGGCCTTCCGCATCAGCCCGGCGGCGGTCTGGGCGTTGAAGCGGCTGGGGTCCTCGACCAGGGCGCTGTAGCGGGCGATCTGCTCGGCCAGATCGATCTTGCCGCTGCTCGCGGGGCGCGGCTGGGGGCGCTTCTGCTCAGGGAGCGGCAGCCCCGGCGGAGGATCGTCGGCCTGGGCGGTGGCGGCGAAGAGGCCGCACAGGGCGACCAGCGCGAGGGTTGGGGTCAGCGGCTTCATGGTCTCTCTCCCTCAAGCGACGTAACAGCTTACGGATCCAAGGGATCGAGCGCGAGACTCTTCCCCCTCCGTTCTCTTCCCCTGGGCCAGGAGCACTCGGGGTGCCAGGAAGCGCTCCGCCAACAAGGTCCAGACCGCCGAGCGAGGCGGCCGAGGGGCGTCCGATCTGGACGCCCGCCGGTTCAGGAGGGTTTCGCGTCGGTTTCGCGACACGGAGTTGAGACAGGGGAGGCAGTTCCGCCCGCGAAGCGGGCGGGTCGCCTCGCCCGAGCGCGCATTGCCTGATATCGTCTAGCTCGATGAGCGGCTTCAACATCAAGGTGACCGACGTGCGCGGGGACGCGCCCGAGGCCCCCGACGCGGGAGGGGGCGGACAGGCTCCCGCCGCCGACGAGACCAGCGCCGGCAAGATCTCGATCAACGCCAGCGACCTCGTCGAAGACCGTTACCACCGCCTGCGCCTGATCAAGTGGTGGGACCAGCAGCTCCTGGCCGACACGACGGTGGTCGTGGCCGGCGCGGGCGCGCTGGGCAACGAGTCGCTCAAGAACCTGGCCTTGCTCGGCGTCGGTCGCTTGATCGTGTGCGACATGGACGGGATCGAGACGAGCAACCTGACGCGCTCGGTGCTCTTCCGTCAGGGCGACGTGGGCCGCCAGAAGGCCGACGTGGCCTCCGAGCGCGCGATGGAGATCAACCCCGACGTCAAGGCGATCCCGATCGAGGGCGACCTGCGCTTCTCGCTCGGCCTGGGCGTGATCCGCCGCTCGGCGGTCGTGCTCGGCTGCCTGGACAACATCGCGGCCCGGGTCTACCTGGCGCGCCACGCCTACCGCATGGGCAAGGCCTCGATCGACGCCGGCCTCGACACGGTCAACGGCGACGTCTACACCTTCACCCCGCCCGAGGGCCCCTGCTACGAGTGCCGGCTGAAGGAGGCGGACCGCAAGGAGTTCCGCCGCCGCCAGTCCTGCCTCAAGATGTCGCGCTCCGAGATCGACCTCGGCGGCAAGGTCCCGACCGCGCCCACGACGGCCTCGATCGCGAGCGGCCTCCAGAGCCAGATCGCGGTCCGCGCGATCCACGGGCTGCGGATCCCGACGGGTCGCCGACTCGGCCTCTACGGCATGAGCGACGTGTTCTTCGACATCACCCTCGAGAAGGACCCCGACTGCCCGACCTGCGGCTGGATGGAGTGCCTGGCCGAGCGGGAGGTGTTCGAGAGCGAGCTCAGCGCCGAGGCGAACACGCTCGGCGATCTGCTGGGCGTGATCCGCGCGCAGCTCGGCAGCGAAGAGGCCTACCTCAGCCTCGAGGACGACCGCGAGGTGATCGTCGGGCTGACCTGTGTGTGCGGCGCGCGCCGCGACCTGGTCGCGCTCGCCGGCGACCTCAGCGAGGACGACGCCCTCTGCGAGGCCTGCGAAGAGACAGAACCGATGAAGCCCGACGTCCGCTCCCAGTTCGACGGGAGCGAGGGCTTCAACGACAAGACGCTGGCCGAGCTCGGCCTGCCACCGCTGCATATCGTCAAGGGTGCCGATCCGGACGGGAACGAAGTCCTGGTCGAGTTCACCGGAGACCTAGAGAAGTTCTTCGGATAGAAGACGGGAGTTAGCCGCCATGGCCCAGATCTCGGTCACGCTGGTGCGCGCAGACACCAACCAGGAGTTCGATGTCGAGCTCCCCGACGACGCGAGCATTTCGGAGCTCTTGCCCGCCCTGGTCAAGGAGCTCGGGTTGCCCCTCACGGGCCCCGACGGGAACCAGGTCGCCTACGAGCTGAGCAACAAGCGCACGGGGCGTGAGTACAAGGAGGGCGACAGCCTGGGCAGCGCGAGCACCAAGTCCGGTGACGTGTTGCTGCTGACCTCAACGTTCGTCGCTGGGTAGAGGGAGGCGTCGTGGGACCCCGCAAGAAGGTCCGCCTGCAGAAGGACTATGAGGAGCTCGTCGGTCTGACCCAAGGTCGGACCGGGCTCATCAAGTTCGATCACCGCGGCAACCCACCCACCTACTACAAGTTCACGATCACCCTGACCGGGCTCAAGCTCGAGGGCGACCGGGCGATCCAGACGAGCTTCCACCAGTTCGAGCTCAAGCTGGGCAGCCACTACCCCTCCGAGCCGCCGGACGTCACCTGGCTCACGCCGATCTTCCACCCCAACATTCGGGGGCAGGCGGTGTGCCACAGCCAGCAGTGGTCTCCGGCCTGGTCGCTCGCCGACTTCGTGATCGAGCTCGGCGACATGATCCGGATGGACAAGTTCAACGTGAAGTCGCCCCTGGATCGCAAGGCCTCGACCTGGGCCGACAAGAACCGCGAGCACTTCCCGGTCGACCAGCGCAGCCTGCGTCCGCCCGAGGTCCGGATCTCGATCCGGCCCAAGCCCAAGAAGTAGCAGTAGGTCCTCGGCGCCCTAGGCGGGGAAGGAGGGCCCCCTGAAGATCACGATCAAAGGGGAGCGCGGCCCTCGCCCGACCCGGCACCCTCCCCCCGGGGAGCGGGCCTACTCGGCGATCACCGACCTCGGGGCGGGCAACGTCTCGCCCGAGCTGCCGGTCTACGCGCGCCAAGAGGTCTACGACCTGATGGTCAGCCACGGCCGTCAGGGCGGCTCGCGCGAGGTGGGCGGGTTCCTGCTCGGGGGCTACCACGTCCACCGCAACAGCCCCTACCTCGACCTCCAGGTCGCGGTCCCGGCGCTCAAGGCCCGCGGCGAGGGGATCAGCCTGACCTTCGACAACGAGGTCATGCGCGAGTTCCACGCCGAGAAGGCCGAGCGCTACCCCAACCTGCTCGTGCTGGGCTGGTACCACACCCACCCCCACCACAGCGTGTTCCTGAGCGAGCACGACGTGTTCATTCACCAGAGCTTCTTCAACGCGCCCCACCACGTCGCCGTGGTGGTCGACCCCTACAAGCCGCGCTACGAGCGGGTCGGCGTGTTCCTGTGGGAAGAGGGGCACCTCAGCCAGGGCTACCACTTGATCCTCTACACGGAGGACCAGCGGTGAGCGTGGTCAACGTGCAGGACCTCCAGACGGGCCAGGTCTATCCGCTGCGCCTGGGCGAGTCGCTGCGGATCGGCCGCCAGGACCCGACCAGCCAGCCCGACCTGCCCTGCAAGGACCCGCACGTCTCGCGGCGCCACTGCGAGCTGCAGCTGGTGGCCGGCAACCGGATCCGGGTCCGCGACACCAGCAGCTACGGGACCTACATCAACGAGCAGAAGGTCGACCGCGAGGCCTACGCGCGGGCCGGCGACCGGCTCCGGCTCGGCTACAAGTACACCGTCGTGATCCTCGAGCCCGTGGCCGCGGGGATGCCGACCCAGCTCGAGGGCCGGAAGCCCGGGGCCGGCGACGAGACGGTCCTGACCGTCACTCCGGGCCACGCCCCCAGCCAGCTGGGCAAGTACGAGATCGAGCGCGAGCTCGGCCAGGGCGGCATGGGCGTGGTCTACAAGGCCTACGACCCCGACCGCGACCAGCCCTGCGCGATCAAGGTCCTGCGCGACTCGAGCGAGGACGACGGCGCCGAGCGCTTCCGGCGCGAGGCGCGCCTGGCCCAGCTCCTGGGCGACTACCCGGCGATCGTGAAGGTCTACGACTGGGGCCAGGTCGGGCCGCGGGCGCTCTACCTGGTCATGGACTTCGTCGACGGCAAGAGCCTGACCGACCACATTCGCGAGGGGCTCGACCGCCTGATCGGCTCGCGCCTCGTGTCGCGCACGGCGCGCGCGGTGGCCTACGCCCACGACAAGGGCGTCGTCCACCGCGACCTCAAGCCCGACAACGTGCTCGTGACCCGCGACTTCCAGGTCCGCCTGACCGACTTCGGGATCGCCAAGGAGGACGGCAGCGGCCTGACCCTGACGGGCATGGCCATGGGCACGCCCAACTACATGGCGCCCGAGCAGATCGAGGACAGCAAGCGCGCGGGCCCCCTGGCCGACGTCTACGGGCTGGGCGGCCTGCTCTACACCGTGATCTGCCGCCAGCCGCCCTACACGGGCAAGAGCGTGGGCACGGTCCTGCGCAAGGTCCAGCAGGGCGCCCTCGACCTGCCCCGCGACCTGGTGCCCGACCTCGAGCCCGACCTCGAGGCGATCTGCCTCAAGGCCCTCGCGCGCGAGCCGAGCGAGCGCTACGAGAGCGCCGAGGCCTTCTCGCGCGCGCTGGACGAGTGGGTCAAGGGGCGCCTGGGCAAGAGCGGCCCGGTCCGCCTCAAGGGTCCGGGCGAGGAATAGCGAGTGAGCGATCGAGATGAGCGAGCCGGTCAGCCCCGCGCCACGCGTCGCCACAAGTCACGCCGTCTGCCGCCCCCTTCACAGGGCTCGCTGCGCGCGATCAAGCGCTTCCGCGCCACCTGCCTGCCCGAGGTCCTCGAGGAGGCCCTCGCCGCGGCGCAGCTCCCTCGCGGCGCCTACGCGACCCGCTGCCCGCGCACGGGCAAGCTGGACCTCGCGACCACGCGCGGCTTCGAGGCGCCCAACCAGGGGGAGGAGCGCAAGGCGCTGATGCGGATCATGCGCGCGGCGGCCTCGGTCCACGGCCCGCAGGTGCGGCTGGGGGTCAGCGTGACCCACCGAGAAGACCTCAGCGTGGGCGTCCCGGGCCTGGGCGCCGTGCTGGCCTGCCCGATCCTGTTCCAGGGGAAGGTCGTCGGCGCGGTCGCGGTCGAGGACCCGGCGCAGAACCTGCCCCCCAAGGACGACACCCTCGACCGGCTCCAGCGCGCGCTGAGCAACTGGGCCGAGGCGCTCTCGATCGCGCTGCGCCTGCGCGCCGAGGCCGCCAAGAAGACGGGCGCCCCGGCGGCGACCAAGCAGCAGGCCCCAGCCGCCCCGGCTGCCGACCTCGACCTCGACTTCGACTTCGGCTTCTCCGCCGAGGAGGTCCGCCGCGCCAGCCTGCGCGCCAGCGCGCGCCACTCGGCGATCCTGCCGGAGTAGGCGCAGCCACAGCGAGCTGCCGCTTGGGAAGGCCCTGGTTTGAACGCTCCCTTCGCGCCCTTCGACGACTTCACCGCCACGCCGGGAGACCTACAGCGATTCGCCGAACTCGCGGCGGAGGACCCCGAGGCAAACCTGATCGAGCGCTTCGAGTTCTTCCTCGCTCAAGACGAGGGGACCGCCCAGCAGCTGTTCGGGTTCGTGCCCATCATTCTGCGCTCGGGCTGGGTGGCGATCGTCACCCCGCAGGCCGGGGGTGAGACCCTGGCCTTCTCTGTGGGCCTGCACTACCGCTTCGGGCACCCGGAGATCCTCCTGGTCGGAGCGATCCCCCCTCGCGAGGCCCAAGCGGTGATCAACGCCGTCGGGGCCCAGGTGTGCATGTCATCGCCGGGCCACTCCGTCGAGAGCATAGGACCCAACCCCGAGGCTGGAATCACGGCTCGATACGAGTTCGAGCGCCTGGACTCGTCCGCGGAGCTCCTGGACCGCTACCCCTATGGCTACGGCTGGTACTTCTACCGCCACTTCACCAGTCACGACCCGAGGGAGATCCCGCTCTTGCTCGGCCACGCGCGCCCGACCCTGGAGGTCAGGGAGGACGGCTCTGGCGCTCGTCGCTCGAGCCAGCAGCGCGAGGTGCGCGTCCCCATGAGCGAGCCCTACTGGATCTGGGTGGAGCCCGAGGGCGACCACTGGCGGGTCCGCTCGTTCCCGACCTTCGCGCAGCACATGGCTCGAGGTGACCGGGTGCGCTGCTCAGGCGACACCCTCGCCGAGGTCCTCGAGCGTGGACCCTTCTACGCCATCGGAGTGATCTTCGCGGGCACCTCGCTGGGCGAGAAGACCGAGCTCCTAGCGGACCTGCGCGACATGGGCTGCCAGCTCGAGCACCTCGTGTCCGAGAGCTACGGAGTCTCGGTCCCCCTCGAGGAGTGGGAGCGGGCCTTGGCTCGACTCAACGAGGCCTCCGAGAGCGTCGGCTTCGAGGTCCTCTGCGGCCCCGACTCGCCGCTGCCCTTCTCCGGGCCCTTCGAGCCCGACGAGGAAGATTGAGCTCGGAGCGGCTCAGGCCGCGCTGGGTCGCCGCTACTCAGGCGGCCGCGGCGCGGCGGCGCGGCGGAGGCGGTCGGCGACGGCCGCGGCGACTCCGCGCTCGGGCGGCAGGACCGCGAACACCTGGGTGCAGCCGAGATCGTCCAGCGCGCGCAGGGCGGCGTAGAGGCCTTGGGCCATGGCGGCTTGGTCGTCGCCCAGGCGGCGGTGGAGGGTGCCCTCGGGCGCGTCCCCGTTGGCGAGCACGCCGACTCGTTCGCCCTGGGCGATCGCCCTAGCGCAGGCTGCCGCCAGCTCGTCGGCCAGGACGAGGTCGACTCGCGCTCGGGGCGCGTAGTGGCTCTCCAGGCTGCCTGGGACGCGCGGCGCCGCGGCGTCCGCGCCGCCGAGGGGCAGACCCTCGAGCGCCTCGAGCAGCTGCTCGCGCGTGACCCCGCCAGGGCGGAGCAAGCGCGGGTGCGTCGGGTCGCTCAGGTCGAGGATCGTGGACTCGACGCCGACTTCGCAGGCGCCGCCGTCGAGGACGACCAGCTCGTCGCCGAACTCGTCGCGCACGTGGGCGGCGGTGGTCGGGCTGACCCGCCCGAAGCGGTTGGCCGAGGGCGCCGCCAGGGGGCGGCCCAGCTCGCGCAGCAGACGCTGCGCCACGGGGTGGCTCGGCGCGCGCAGCGCGACTGTCTCCAGCCCGCCCGTCACCGCGTGGGGGAGCGAGGGGGGGCGACGCAGGACCAGGCTGAGGGGCCCGGGCCAGAAGCGCTCCGCCAGCCGGCGGGCGAGGGGCGGCGGGTCGAGGGCGTAGTCGTCCAGCCAGCTCGCGTCGAGGAGGTGCACGATCAGCGGGTGGTCGGCGGGGCGCCCCTTGAGGGCGAAGATCTTGCGGACCGCCTCGGCGCGCGTGGCGTCGGCGCCGAGTCCGTAGACCGTCTCGGTCGGGAAGGCGACGACCTCCCCCGCGCGGAGGGCCGCCAGCGCGGCGGCCCAGGTCTGCTCTTCGGCGCTCTCGCTCACGCGCGAATCGTCCGCTGGTCAGTCGCAGAGGGCAAGGGTCGGAGCCGGGGGCAGGGACCGGAGCCGGGGACCGGAGTCGGGGCCGGGGACCGGAGTCGGGGGTCGGGACCGGAGTCGGGACCGGAGCCGGGGACCGGAGCCGGGGACCGGACCCAGGGACCGGAGCCGGGGACCGGAGGTCGGGGACCGGAGTCGGGGACCGGAGCCAGGGACTGGAGCCAGGGACCGGAGCCAGGGACCGGAGCCAGGGACCGGAGCCGGGGACCAGAGCCGGGACCGGAGCCGGTGCCGGAGCCAGAGCCGGTGCCGGGGTCGGGACCAGTCTCGGTCGTCGGGCTCGGTCTTCGGACTCGGTCTTCGGACTCGGTCTTCGGACTCGGTCGTCGGACTCGGTCGTCGGACTCGGTCGTCGGACTCGGTCGTCG
>CALDQK010001059.1 GCA_937911525.1 uncultured bacterium | reverse complement strand
CGAGCTGGTAGAGCTGCCCGTCGGCCATGGCGTAGAGCGCCCCCTCGGCCAGGAAGGCCGGCTGGGCCGGCGACTCCTGGTGCATGTTCCCGGGCTCCAGCTTGTTCAGCCAGCGCACGCTCCCGTCCCAGGGAGAGAGCGCCGCGACCACGCCCACGTCGCTGGTCACGAGCAGCCCCGCCTCGGGGTCGAGGCGCAGGGTCGCGCTGATCTCGGGCGCGATCAGGAGGTCGGCCGCGTCGCCCTGCTGGCGCTCGGCGGTCAGGAGGTAGGTCGGCTCGTCCCAGGCCGGCACCAGCTCCAGGGCCTGCCGCCCGCCGCGCCGCGCGAAGGCCATCACGTAGAGCGCCGAGTCCCGCCCCGGCACGGTGTAGGCCAGGTAGACCCGGCGAGGACCGGCGGCGCAGGCCAGGGCGTGCGCGCGGCGCAGCCGCTTGGCGAGCTCCGGCCGCTCGCCGAAGCCCGGGGGCCCCGCGCCGTGGGGGCCAGGGTCTCCGTCCCACCACAGGATCCGGCAGGAGAGCGGGTCGAAGGCGACCAGGGAGTGGTAGCGCCCCGCGAAGGAGTCGTCCCGGCTGGGCGAGTTGCGGGCCGGCGCCAGGGGACCCGGCAGGAGGAGGGGCGCGAAGGCCACGCCGTTGGCGCTCGCGATCCGCCCCACGTAGGCCGCGCTGCGGTCGGGGCCGCCGCTGGCCGCCTTGGGCAGGAGGGGCAGCGCCCCGACCGGCTCGCCCCGCGCGGAGAACACGTGTACGCGCCCGCCGTCGGCGACCACGACCCGCCCCGCGACGAGGCTCGGCTGACAGGGGGAGAAGGGCGCACCCAGCCGGCCGCCGGGCTGGAGGGCGTGGTTGGCGAGCAGCTCGAGCTCGCTCGACTCCGCGGCGGGCGCGGGCTCGCCGCGGGGAGAGGTCGGCGGCGCCGGCAGCTCGAGCCCCGGGTGGCAGGCGCGCGCCCAGCGGCTCAGCTCGGCGCGGGCGGGGAGGTCGCCGGCCTCGCAGGCCCGAGCCCAGAGGCGGAGCAGCGCGTCCGCGCCGGCCTGCGAGAGGGGGAAGCGCTGCAGCAGCCCGAGCGCGTCGGGCGGCGCCTGGCTGCGGAGCGCGAGCTCGGCGGCGGCCTGCTGCTCCTTGGCCAGCGCGGCCCGCGCCGGGGCCTCCAGCTCCGCGAGCGTCGCCAGGAGCGCGGCCCGCAGGGAGCGGCGCCGCTCGACTCGAGCGTGGACCCCCTCGGCGCCCTCGGGTCCGGCGACCTCGACCAGCCAGCTCGCGCCGCTCGGCGCCGAGGCGCCTCGCAGCAACGCGCTCAGCGCCTCGTGCGCGCGGGCCGGGTCCGCCCGCAGGGCGGCCATGGCCTGACGCCAGGTCCGCGCCAGGCGGGGGTCCTCCTTGCGCAGCTCGCTGAAGTAGATCTCGCGCGGCCGGTCCGGCGCGCCCGCGACGGGCCAGCCCAGCGCGCACAGCGTCGCCAGCAGGGCCGGGCCGAGCCGGCTGCTCACGCGAGCGCCTCCTGGAGGGTCTGGACCACCTCGTGCGCGCTCGGCCGCTGCTGCGGGCGCTGCGAGATCAGGGCCGCCAGCATGTCGCGCATGTGCCCCGGCAGCCCCTCCGCGAGCCGGTCGAGGTCGATCTGGCCCGTGCGGCGGTCGCGCAGGGCCGGTCGTCCAGCCCAGCACTCCAGCGCGATCACGCCGAGCGAGTAGAGGTCCGCCGCGAAGTCGAGGCGAGGGTCGTCCCGGAACAGCTCCGGCGCCGTGTAGCGCGTGCGCGGCAGGGGCGGCTCGTCCCCGCGCAGGACGGGCTCCAGCCGGCGGGCCCCGTCCAGCTCGCAGATCAGCAACCGTCCCCGCCCGTCGACGCCGACCCCCTCGGGCGAGAGGTCGCCGAGCACGATCCCGCGCTCGTGCAGGTAGCCGAGCGCGCTGGCCAGCTCGCGCAACAGGTCGCTGACCTGGCGCCGGTCGAAGCGGCCCAGCTCGCGCAGGCGGTGGCCGAGGGTGTCGGCGGGGATCTCGTCGGCGACATAGAAGAGCAGCCGCCCCTCCATGCCGACCTCGCGGATCTTGACCAGGTGCGGGTGGTCGCAGCTCGCCAGCACGTCGATCTCGCGGCGCAGGCGGAGCAAGGGGTCGCTGTCGCCGACGAGCTCGGGGCGGATCACCTTGAGCGCCTTGACCACGTCGGGGTAGCGGTCCCAGGTGTCGGCCGCGCGGAACACGACCCCGACCGCGCTGCGGCGCAGCTCCTCGATCAGCTCGAAGCCGTTCAGCTCGCGCGGGATCGCGCCGCGGCCGTCGAACTCGGTCGCCGAGACCGCCTGCTGCAGCTTGACCAGCAGCTCGGCCTCGGTGACCGGCTTGACCAGGTAGTCCTTGACCCCCAGCCGGTAGGCCTCGCGCAGGACGTCCTCCTCCTCGACCGAGGACAGGACCATCATGGGGAAGGGCAGCCCGTTCAGGCGCCGGCGCAGGCGGCCGATCAGCTCCATGCCGCTCATGCCGGGCATTTGCATGTCCACGATCGCGGCGTCGGGCTGGTCGCGGATCAGCGACTCCAGGGCGGACTCGGGGTCCTGGAAGGTGCGCAGGCGCAGGCCGCGCTTGCGCAGCGAGCGCCCCAGCACGGCCAGCGCGACCCGGTCGTCGTCGACCAGCACCACCCGGAAGCTCTCCACCTGATCGGCGTCCTGCGCCTCCTCGAGCGGCGGGGGCGCGGGCCGGCGCGAGGGGGGCGGCGGGCGCCGCCGCTTGCTGCTGACGGGCCCCCAGGCCGGGCGGCCGCCGCTGGCGCGCGGAGTGACAGCTCCCGTGGCCGCCTTCAGCTCCTCGTCGGCCTGCAGGCGCTGGCGGCGGTAGTTGGCGGTCCGCCGCACGCCGCGCGCGTCGTCGCCGATCCGGCCGGCCTCGGCCAGCCGG
>CALDQK010001058.1 GCA_937911525.1 uncultured bacterium | reverse complement strand
CGCGCGCGCCCCACGATCGCCGCCGAGCTGGCGGCCCTCGCCGAGCGCTTGCCTGCGCCGCGCCAGACCGTGCTCCTGGCCCACTCGCCGCCCTACGCCACCGCGCTGGACCGCATGCACGGCGGCGCCTCGATCGGGAGCCGGGCCCTGCGTCGCTGGATCGAGACCCACCAGCCCCTGCTGACCCTGCACGGGCACGTGCACGAGTCGCCTCGGCTGAGCGGGGCGATCGAAGACCGGCTGGGGGACACGCGCTGCTTCAACCCGGGCGACAGCCGGCGGCGGCTGCGAGCCCTGCAGGTCACGCTGGGGCCTGGGTTCGTCGCGGTCGAACCTGCCTAGGTGGCCGCCTCGACCCGGGCGCCCAGCGCGTGCTCGAGGGCGTCGCGCAGGGCCAGGCTGGGGAGCCTGAGCTGCTCGAGGTCGAGGCCAGAGCGGAGAGCCTGGTCGAGGTTGCGCGCCTGGTCACCCAGCTCCGAGAAGCCATAGCTGCCTGCCGTGCCGGCGATCGTGTGCGCGATCCGGCGCACCTCCTGCATGTCCTGCCCCTCGAGCGCGCGCTCGAAGTTCGCCAGGCGAGGAGCGAGGCCGTCGCGGAACTCCAGCGCGAGCTGGACCAGGCGTGGGTCGAGGCGAATCACCTGGGTGTCCCGAGCGGGAGGCGGCGCGACCTGCTCGAGGTGGCTGCTGCCGACTCCGAGCACCTCGGCGAGCTGCGAGATCAGCTGGCGGGGCGAGACGGGCTTGCTGACGTAGCCGTTGCAGCCGGCCGCCAGGCAGGCCTCGCGGTCGCCGCGCATCGCGTGCGCGGTCAGGGCGATCACGGGCAGCTCGACCCCCTGGTCGCGCAGGCGCCGGACGGCCTCGGTGCCGCTGAGGCGAGGCATCTCCATGTCGAAGAGCGCCACGCGGAAGGGGGTGCCCGCGCTGTGGGCTTCCTCGATGGCCTCGAGGGCGGCCTGGCCGTCCTCGGCCTCGTGCACCAGCGCGCCTTGCTCCTCGAGCAGGATCCGCAGCAGCCCGCGGATCTGCGGCTGATCGTCGACGACGAGCACGGAGACGCCCGCGAAGGCCAGGCGCGGGAGGCGCTCGGAGACAGCGGGCTCCCGGGCGCTCCCGAGCAGCTCGCCGAGCTCGACGAGGTCCCCGGGCTGGCAGGGGAGGCGGAGGGTGAAGGTGCTTCCGAGGCCGACCTCCGAGCGCACGCTCAGCTCGCCCTCGAGGAGGTGGGTCAGGCGGCTGGCGACGCTCAGGCCGAGCCCCGTTCCCTTCTGCCGGCCGGCGCTGGCGCCGTGGGCCTGCTTGAAGGGCTCGAAGATCGTCGGCAGCCGCTCGGCGGGGATCCCGATCCCAGTGTCCTCGACCGCGATCAGGAGGCCGGTGCCGTTCGGGGTCGGCGCCGCGGTCAGGCGGATCAGGCCTGCGGGGGTGTATTTGATCGCGTTGGTGAGCAGGTTCAGGAGCACCTGCTTGAGCCGCAGCGGGTCGGCCCGGATCCGGCGCGGAAGGACCTGGGCGCACTCCCAGCTGAACTCGAGCCCCTCCTTGGCGGCCAGGGGCGCGGTCAGGCCGACGACCTCCTTGATCAGCTCGAGGGGGTTGAGCTCGATCGGCTCGAGGGTCAGCTCGTTGGCCTCGAGCTTGGAGAGGTCGAGCAGGTCGTTGAGCAAGGTCAGCAGGTGGTCGGCGTTGCGCAGGACATGACCCAGCCAGGTCCCGCGCTCTTCGCGGCTGCGGTCGAGCCCCCGCTTGAGGAGGTCGGCGTAGCCGATGATCGCGGTCAGCGGAGTGCGCAGCTCGTGGCTCATGGAGGCCAGGAAGGCGCTCTGGGCCGCCAGCGAGCTCTCCGCTGCGTCCCGGGCGCGCTGGAGCTCTTGTTCGCGCGCCTTGCGCTCGCTCAAGTCGCGCACGAAGGCGGTGAACCAGGTCCGCTGACCCACCCGCGTCGGGAGCACGGTCAGCTCGATGGGGATCCGGCTCGCGTCGGCGCGCAGGGCCTCGAGCTCCAGGCGGCGGCCGAGGATCTTGCTGCGGCGCGTCTCGAGGTAGCGCGCGAGGCCTGCGGAGTGCGCTTCGCGGTGCTCGGGCGGCACGATCAGGTCCGAGAGCGGGCGCCCGAGCACGCCGTCTCGTCGGTAGCCGAAGAGAGCCTCGGCCGCGGGGTTGAACTCGAGGACCCGGCCGCCGTCGTCGATCGTGACCATGGCGTCGAGGGAGCCGCCGATCAGCTGACGCAGCAGCGCGCCCTGCGCCGCAGAGTCGAGCTCGCTCAGGTCTGGAGGAGGGTCCTGACTCACACGCCCAGGATCGACGCAGGGAGGGTCTGGCTGCAAGCCTTCGTGGCATTTAGGTTCTGAGGCATGGACGCACTCGTCGCGGTCGTGGACGACGACCCCCACTTCCTGGGGCTGATCGAGGTCTTGCTCTCGAGCCACGGCTACCGCGTGGCCAAGCACCCGACGCCCGAGTCGCTGCGGGCCGCAGACACCGACCCGCTGGTCGTGATCCTCGACTGGCAGCTCGGAGACCTCGACGGGCTCGAGCTCTTGCCCGAGCTGAGCGCGGAGCTGCCCGGCGTGCCCTTCGTGATGAGCACCGCGCACCCCTCCCCGGATCTCGCGATCCGGGCGGTGCGCGCGGGGGCCTTCGACTTCCTCGCCAAGCCCCTCGACGAGGCGCGCCTGATCGCGACCCTCAACGCGGCGGTCCGCCACGGCGAGCTGCAGCGGCAGGTTCACGCGGACGAAGAGGGGATCGTCTTCGAGGGGATCCTGGCCCGCAGCCCGCAGATGCGCGGCGTGTTCAAGGTGATCGAGAACGTCGCGCCGACGCCGGTCAGCGTGATGATCACGGGAGAGTCGGGCACGGGCAAGGAGCTGATCGCGCGCGCGATCCACGCGCGCTCGCCTCG
>CALDQK010001057.1 GCA_937911525.1 uncultured bacterium | reverse complement strand
GGCTGGAGCGACCCGCCAGCCGGGTCCGGGTGCGCCGGGCCGAGCTGACCTTCGAGCTGCGCGAGCGCGGCGACGCCCTCGCCCTGCGCCCGACCCTCGGCGGGGCCGAGCTCCAGGGCTCGGCCTTCCAGCCCGAGCGCGACGACCTGATCCACTTCGACGTGCCGCGCGACGAGGTCCTGGTCGGGCGCGTCCCGCCCGGGGCGCAGGGGCTCCTGCGGGCCTGGGGCCACGGCGAGCGCGTCTTCCCCCGCTGCGCGCGCGCCGACCTCGAGGCCCGCCTCGAGCGCCTGGCGGAGCTCGTGACGGTGGCCCGCGCCACCGAGGCGGCGGACCCCCTCCCTGCGGGCTAGTGAGGTGCGGGTGAGCTTCGCTTGCGCCCGCTGCCGGCGCAGGCGACGCTCGGTCCATGACGTGGGAACACTGCGAGCAATCCCTCCCCGACACGGTCGCCTGCCCGAGCTGCGGCAAGACCAAGGCCGAGTGGACGGTCGAGTTCCAGGCGACGCGCACCTTCACCGTGCGCCGCAAGGCGGTGCTGCGGATCGAGCTGCTCGACGCGCGCGAGGAGCCGATCGCCGGCGAGCGGGTCGAGGTCGAGCGCCCGGACGGGAGCCGCGAGGAGGCCGAGACCGACGAGCTGGGGCGCGCCGCCTTCGCGCCGGGGCCGGGGCGCTATCGCTTGACCTTCCCCGGGCGGGCGCAGGCCGAGGTCACGCGGAGCGGGAGCGCGCCCGAGGGCGTCGAGGACGCTCGCGAGGGGGACCAGGCCAGCTTCGAGTGCACCCCGGGCAAGCGGCGCCGCTTCCAGGTCGGGGCGCGCCTGGAGCTCGTGCTCCACGACGCCCGCGGAGAGCCGCTGGCCGGGGCGCGCTACGTGCTCGAGGTCGGCGGGCAGCGCCGCGAGGGCGAGACGGGCTCCGAGGGAGCGCAGGCCGGCCTGGTCGACGAGGAGCTCCCCGCGGGCGCCAGCGAGGCCGTGCTGACCGTGTGGCCCGAGGGCGGCGAGGGCCCAGGGCTGCGCCAGAAGCTGGCCCTGGGCGCGCTGGCCGCGCCCGAAGCGACCGAGGGCGTCCAGGGGCGCCTCAACGCGCTCGGCTACGTCTCGGGCAAGGTCGACGGCGACGCGGGGCCCGTGACGCAGGACGCGCTCAAGCGCTTTCAGGCGGCTCACGGGCTGAGCGAGAGCGGTCAGCTCGACGACGCGACCCGCGCCAAGCTCGTCGACGTGTTCGGCTCCTGAGGAGGACGGCGTGGCCACCTTGCACCTGATCCGCCTCAACTGCGACCGCGCCGTCGAGGGGACCCTCGTGCTCAGCGCGAGCTGCGGCGAGCTGCTCCTCTACGAGCGCAAGCTGCGCCCGGCCAGCGGCGAGCGGGTCGCCCTCGACGCCTGGATCGTGGAGCTCCCCGGCCCCGCGACCGTCCGGCTCAGCACTCAGGCGGGCGCGGCGATCGGCGAGGTCGAGGTCGCCCCGACCCTGAGCGAGGGGCGAGACCACCCCTGGGTCCAGCTCCACGATCAGGGGCACTACACGCTGATCTATCGGGTCGAGCTGGACGAGGAGGTCCCCGAGCCCGAGGACACCGAGCTCTGCCACGGCGAGGACGAGCCCGAGGAGGAGGCGCTCCCGATCGGCGCGCAGGGGCGGAACACGATCGTGTTCGCGACGCCGCCCGCGCCCGACGCCCGCGAGCTCATGCCGCGCTACGTCTTCTACTGGCGCCACGACCTCTGGCTCTACGAGCCCGACTCCGACGCGCGCCGGCCCTACCACAAGCTCAGCGCGGCCCACGTGCACGCCTACGACGAGGCGGTCGGGCGCGCGCCCGAGCGGGGGCAGCGCGACACCTGGGGGCCGCGCACCGCGCTCAAGCTGCGGGTGGGGCGGCTGGAGCCCCTCGAGGACGGGCGGCGCGAGCTGGTCCTCGACGAGCAGGCCCCCGAGTGGACCTTCGACGTCTACAACCTGGCCTCCCCGGGCTGGCGCGCCCTCCTGGAGCGCAACCTGCCCTTGCTCCCGATCGAGTATCTGCGGGCGACCAGCCTGCACACCCTGCTGCTCGACTTCCGGGTCGGGACGGGCCAGGTCGGCGCGCGCGCCCGCGTCCGCAGCGGCGGCACCAACTGGGTCCTCGGCAACAACCAGCTGATCGACCCCGCGGCCCAGTCCGGGCTGTGCATGACCTTCGCCGCGCTGAACCGGGCTTGGTTCCCCAACAGCCGCGCCGGCTGCGGGCCCACCCTCAGCGCCGAGGAGATCGAGGCGTCCTACGCGGGCGAGCTGGGCGGGCCCTTCACGATCTATCACGAGTTCGGGCACGTCTACCAGTTCAGCGCCCGTCGGGGCGGCACCGAGGAGCACCCCAGCCAGCCGGCCTACCTGGCCGAGCGGCCCTACATGATCGAGGTCAGCCGCCAGGGGCGGGCCCGCTCGGGCGGCGTGTGGGACCGCTACCGCGTCTCGAGCGGCTACGCCCGCGGCGGCGGGCAGACCCAGGGCCCCGGGGAGGGCTTCGCGGAGGCCTTCCGGCGCCGCCTCGAGGGGGAGGCCACCGGCGAGCGCGAGGTCGAGGAGCTCCTCGACCGCTTCATGCCCACGCTGGAGTCCGTGCGCCGCGTGCGGGCCCAGCTCAGCGCTGACGGTAGCGATAGAGCATGAACACGCCTTGCCCTTGGGGGGTGGCGAAGCTGCCGTAGAGGGCCCGCTCGGCGTGGGGGTCGGCGTCGGCCAGGGTCGCGCGGAAGGTGCGCCCTCGGACGCGCAGCTCGACCTGGCCCGGCGCGCGGAGCCGCGCGGCGGCCGGAGCGCTCTGCGGCTTGCCGGGGCCCTCCTCGTCGAGGATCCGCAGCTCGTAGCGTCCCTGCCAGCCGGACTCGCCCGCCTCGAGCTGCAGCTTCGCGCGGGCGCGCTGGCCGTCGCTGAACAGGACTTGACCCTCGGCGGGCTGCTGCTCGTGGACGCGAGCTCGAGCAACGGCACCTACGTCAACGGAGCGAAGCTCGATCCGCGGCGCGCGCAGCGGCTCGACCCGGGAGACGCGCTCCGCTTCGGGAACCTCAACCTGCGCCTGCTAGCGGACCCCGACGCCTAAGGCTGGGCCGAAGTGACCTTCGCCGGCGCGGCGAAGGGGAAAATACATGAGGCACCACCTGAGGCGCCTCCCTGCCGAAAGAGAAGGGCAAGGGGGGTGGACGGGTGCGCCTGATTGGAAACAAAACCAAGCTCTTGCCTGAGATCGAGGGCTTCCTCGCGGGGCGGGGGGTTACGGGTGGCACCCTCCTGGACGTGTTCGGCGGAACCGGGAGCGTCGCCCGGCACTTCCGTCGTCGCGGATTCCGCGTGCGTGGCAACGACCTGCTGCGGTCGAGCGCGCTTCGGCAGCGGACCTACCTGACGCTCTCGGCCTACCCTGCGTTTCGTCGTGCGCGGGGTAGGCCCGAGCTGCGTCACTTTCGCGCGAGCGCGGTCGCCAAGCAGGCACGCCGGGCAGCCCCCACGGGAGCGGGCGCCTTGGCAGAGGTGCTCTGCTACCTCGACCACCTCGAGCCGGTCCAGGGGCTCTTCGCGCGGCAATACGCGCAGGGCGGGTCGGCCGAGCGCCTCTACTTCTCAGCCGAGAACGGGGGGCGGATCGACGCGATCCACGGGCAGATCGTCGCCTGGCTGCGGGCCGGGGTGCTGAGCGACGACGAGCTGGCCGTGCTGCTCACCTCGCTGCTCGAGGCGGCGGACCGAGTGGCGAACATCTCGGGCACCTACGGGGCCTTCCTCAAGAAGCTGCAGAGCTCCGCGACGGAGCCCCTGCGCTTGAGGCTGCCCAAGCTCGACGTCGGCGCGCCGACGGGGCGCGTCTACAACGAGGACGCGAACCGGCTGGTCAAGCGCTTGAGCGTGGACGTGCTCTACGTGGACCCGCCCTACAACGGGCGGCAATACGCCAAGAACTACCACGTGCTCGAGGTCCTGGCCGAGCTGCACCGGATCGAGGACCTCGAGGCCTACGAGGCCGGGATCTACGGCAAGACCGGGCTGCGCAAGTTCGAGGACCGCTTGAGCAGCTACTGCCGCAAGCGCTCGACCCGCGAGCGGCCCTCCTGCGTGGAGGCCTTCCGCGACCTGGTCGCCTCGGCCAAGGCCGAGCACGTGGTGATCTCCTACAGCGAGGAGGGGATCCTGACGCGCGAGCAGATCGGGGCGGCGCTGGCCGAGGCCGTCGGCGCGAGCGACTACGACTTCGCGCGCGACCACGCCGAGGTCCGCTATCGCCGCTTCCGCAGCGACAGCGACACCGAGGAGCGCCAATACCGCCAGCTCGAGGGCCGCGGGCGCGACGAGGTCGCCGAGTGGCTGTTCTACCTGCACAAACCGCGCAAACAGGGAGCTGCGCGCCGCGTGGCCTGAGCGTCCCCCCTCTTGTTGTCTGGTGTGGTATCAACGGTGCCCACCCATCAAGAGGGGAGAGCCATGACTCACCAGCTGCGCATCACCTCGGGCCCCCGGAGCGGGCAGGTCGTCCCGGTCCAGGCCGGCTACCTCTACGCCATCGGCCGCGCGGCCGAGTGCCAGGTCGCGATTCCCGACGACCAGACCCTCTCGCGCAACCACGCCGACCTCTACTTCGACAACACGAACAACGCCTGGCTGCTGAAGAACAAGTCGCAGCACGGGACCCTGCTCGGCGGCGAGGTCTTCCAGGACCACCGCTACATTCAGGAGGGCACGAGCTTCACCGTCGGCGGCAGCTCAATGGTGTTCGAGCCCGCGGGCGCGGCCGGCGCTCCCGCGGCGGCGGGCGCCCCCGCGGCGGGCGGCTTCGGCGACCCGGCGGCCGGCGGCG
>CALDQK010001056.1 GCA_937911525.1 uncultured bacterium | reverse complement strand
GCGGGAGATTCGCGAGGTCATCTCACCGTTTCTCGAGGGGCGCGAGCCAAGCGCGGCCCCCATGGGAGCCCTGGGGAGCCGGCTCGAGCTCGCGCACCACCGCAGGCGGGACGCGGGGGCCGCTCAGGGTCTCGTGCCGGCTCGACGAGCTGCGCGCGCGGCGCTGCTGGACGGTCTGGCTGTTGGCCAGGCCGCGCTGGAGGCACTTCTCGAGCCGACGCGCGAACTCGGCGCCGTCAGGGATCCGCTTGCTCCGGTCCAGGGCCATGGCGTCGGCGCAGAGGGTGTCGAAGGCCAGGGCCACGTCGGGCGAGAGGTCGCGCACTCGCGGAGCCGAGGCGCTGCCGAGGCGGACCTTGAGCTGCGCCGAGAGGATCTGGGCGGGGGAGTTGCCCATGTAGGGGTAGCTGCCGGTCAGCGTGCGGAAGAGCATCACGCCGAGGGCGAACACGTCCGCGCGGGCGTCGACGGACTTGGCGTCCTCGAACTGCTCGGCCGGCATGTAGTAGGGCGTGCCCATGGCCATGCCGGTGTGCGTGATCGTGAGGTCGAGGCTCGACTCCTCGACGTCGTCGACGTGCTTGGCGAGGCCGAAGTCGCCCAGGTAGATCTCGCCGGCGCTGCTCACGAACACGTTGTCGGGCTTGAGGTCGCGGTGGATCACGCCGCGCTCGTGAGCGCTCGCGACCAGGCGCGCGACCTCGAGCAGGCGCTGCAGGCGCTCCTCGAGGGTGCCGGTCTCGAGGTCGAGCGGGGCGGCCTGCGGGACGAGGTCCATGGCCGCGTAGAGGGTCTGCGGGTCGAGCTCGCCCCAGGCGTAGGTGCGGACGAAGCCCTGTTGGCGGCCGAGGAGCTCGCCGATCCGCGCCTCGCGCTCGAAGCGGCGCCGGAACTCGTCGTGGGCGACGCCGCCGGCGCGGGCCACCTTGAGGGCGACGCGCTCGTCGATGTACTCGTCCTGGGCGGTGTAGACGGCGCCCATTCCGCCGCGGCCCAGCTCGGACTCGACGCGGAAGCGACCGGCGACCAACCCCTTGGCCTGAAACTCTTCGAGCTGAGTGGTCACTGCCCCCACGCCTCCTCCTCCCAGGGTTACGTCCCTCGTGTCGTTCCGCAAGAAGTGATGTTCGCGGGCGGGCTTTCAAGGAGTCACGTGGGGTCGCCCCTACCTAAGGTCCTGGCTCGTCGTCTGTTGTGACCTCTTGCCCGAGCCCCTTTGCAGGGCCCGGGGCCGATCCCCACAATCCCCTTGGATTCGGACGGCACACCCCACCCACCGGGACCGAGCGATGGACTCACACGAGCTGCGCTTCTTCAACAATCTCTCCGTGCTCATCGAGTGCGGTCGGCCCCTCGAAGCCTCCCTGGGCAACCTGCTCCAGGACGAGCGCAACGAGGACCTCCGCACCGCCTACAAGACGATGGTCGAGCACCTGCAGAAGGGAGAGGACTTCACCAAGGTCCTGGGGGACTACCCTCAGCTCTGCTCACGCACATCGCTCGCGCTGCTGCGAGCCGCGCGTCGCACGAGCACGCTGGCCAACGTGCTGCCGCGCCTGGCGAGCCTGGTCCGGGCCCGGGTCGAGGGCGAGCTCGACCCGCGCCAGCGCTTCCTCGAGACCTGGGCGCTGATGGTCGAGACGGGCTTCTCGGTGGACGAGGCCCTGACCGAGCTGGCCGAGGAGTTCAGCAGCGGTCCGCTGGGAGACATCGCCAAGCACCTCCAGTCGTGCTCACGCGGCGGCCACCCCCTGGCGGAGGGCGCCAAGCGCTTCCCCGAGGTGTTCGGCGCGGCCAGCCGAGACCTGCTCAGCTACGGCGAGGCCCGCGACCTGGCCTACGCCCTGCGGGCGATCAACCGCCTCCTTTGAGCCGCGTCCACCCCCCGGCGCTGCTCGGGCTGTTGCTCCTCGGAGCCGTCGCCAGCGCGCAGGACTCGCCGGGTCAGCGCGGGCAGGCCCTGCGAGCCAAGCTCGCCGAGCGAGGGCCCTCCTCCAGCTTGGCCGGCAAGGTGCAGCTGCGCGCGCGGATCGGCGCGCAGCGCGCGGGGAGCGTCGAGCTCGAGACCCAGCTCGTGGAGCGAGAGGGCGAGACGATCTATCGCCTGCGCGACCGGCTCCGCTTCGACCTCGAGGAGCTGGGGCGCGCCTCGCTGCTGCTCGAGGCCGACCTGCGGGCCGACTTCAGCCCGCTGCGCATCGTGCTCAGCGGCGAGGAGCCGCGGGGGCGAGGAGCCCCCCTCCGCTGGCGGATCGAGCTCCGCCGCGAGGGGCAGGAGTGGGCGCGCTACCAGGCTCGCGCTGACGCCCCCCCGGAGCGGAGCGTGGTCGAGCTCGGCGAGCGGCCCCTGGTCCTGACGCCGCCCCTGGGCGCCGGCGAGCGCCTGGCGCGCCTGGCGCCGGCCGAGCTGGGCGCCCGCTACAGCATCGCGGGGCACGACCTCGAGACGGGGCTGGGCGCGCGCTGGCGGCTCGGCGTCGACGAAGAGAGCGAGCTCCAGCTCGGCGAAGAGCGCGTCCGCGGGCACCGCCTGCGCGCTCGCGCGGCTGGGGCCAGCTACGCGCTCCTCCGGCAGGGCGGCGAGGTGGGTGCGCCCCTCGAGCTGAGCCTGGGGCGGCTGCGCTTTCGCGACCCGCGCCTGGGCAAGAGCGCGCCGCTGGCGAGCACGCCCCAGGCCGCCCTCTGCTCGTTCCTGCGCGCCCTCGGCGCGCAGGACCGGGAAGGCGTCCAGCGCTGGCTCGACCTCGAGGCGCTCTTCGCGGAGCTGGGCGGGGAGGCCAGCGACGCCGCGGGGCGCGAGCGCTTCGTCCGGGTCGCGCTGGAGCGGCTGCTCGGCGCCAAGCGCGGTCAGGACCGCGGCGCGCGGCTGCTCCTGGCGAGCGAGCCGCGCGACCTCGAGGGAGAGCTGGAGGGGAAGCGCGCGCGGGTGTGGGTCCGCGGGCGCCCGGCCCTGGCCTTCGTGCTCGAGCGGCGAGACGAGCGCTGGCGCGTGATCCGCCTCCCGGAGTCGAAGTAGGGGAGCTGCGAGTGAGCGGCTCTGGCTCCCACGCTGCCTACGGACCCTTCGAGGTCGTGCGCGAGCTCGCGCGCGGCGGCATGGGCGCGGTGTTCGAGGTGCGCCACCGCGAGAGCGGCGTCCGCTACGCGCTCAAGACGATCCTGGGCGGAGGCGCGCTCCTGGAGGCCGAGCGGGAGCGCTTCGAGCGCGAGGCGGAGCTGACCGCGCGCCTCGATCACCCGGGCGTGATCCGGATCCACGCCGCCGAGCTGCAGTCGGCGCGGCCCTACCTGGTCGTCGACCTGCTCAGCGGAGGCTCGCTCGGCCAGCGTCTGCAGGGCGGCCCCCTCGAGCTGGAGGCCGCCCTCGAGGTCGGCCTGGCGCTGGCCCGCGCCGTGTCCCACGCCCACTCGCGGGGCGTGCTCCACCGCGACCTCAAGCCGGCCAACGTGATGTTCGACGAGCTGGGAAGACCTCGCCTCGTCGACTGGGGCCTGGCGCGTTCGCTGCGACGGGACACGCTCCAGCTGACGAACACGGGCGAGCTGCTGGGGACGCCCAGCTACATGTCGCCCGAGCAGGCCCTCGGGCAGCCGGCCTGCGAAGCCAGCGACGTCTACGGCCTCGGCGCGCTGCTCTTCGCGATGCTCACGGGGCGCCCCCCGGTCGAGGGCGACGTGCCCCTCGTGGTGCTGGAGCGCGTGCTGCACGAGGAGCCGCCGCCGCTGCGCTCGCTCCGCCCCGACCTGCCCCGGCGCGAGGGGGAGGGGCTCGAGGCGCTCCTGCGCGCCTGCCTGGAGAAGGACCCCGACCGGCGCCTGCCCCTGGCCGCGCTGCTCGGGACCCTGGAGGCGCTCCTGCGCGGCGAGCGGAGCCAGCTCGCAAGCGGCCCTTCGCTGCGGACCCTGGGCCTGGGGGCGGCGTTGCTCCTGGTCGCGGGCCTGGGCGCCTCGCTGCTCGGCTGGCGAGCTCACGTAGGGCGGCACGAGCAGCGCGTCGCGGCGGCCGGCGCGGAGGCGCTCGCGCTGCGGGCTGAGCTGGACGCCGAGCTGGGCGCGCGCGCGCGCGGCGAGAGCCCGGTCGGCAGGACCTCGCAGGCGCGGCTGGCCGAGCTGCTCGAGCTGGTCCCTGCGGACCACGAGGGCGCAGACTTGCTGCGGACCGCGCAGCGGCTGCGGCGCTGGGCGGGGGGCGCGCCGGTCGAGGCGCAGGGCACGAGCGCGCTGGGCGCGGTCCTCGACGGGCTGATCCTGCGCCAGGACCTCAACGCGGCGCGGCGAATGGCGGCGCGCGCGATCCGGCTAGACCCCCAGCTCGAGTCCGGGTGGATCCTGCGTCTGGAGCTGGCTCGCGGCGAGAGCCCTCGCCTGACGCGGGTCGCGAGGGCGCTGCTCGAGCAGGGAGCGCTGAGCGCGGCGCGAGCGCACGCGCGGGCCTTGCTGCGAGCGCAGGCGGGACTCGAGCTAGCTGCCTATCCAGAGCCGGAGCGACCTGCGCTGGACCAGGAGGCTTTCGAGGGAGCGCGCGCGCTCGTGCGGCTGCTGGTCCAGCTGGGCTGCCCCGCCGACGAGTGGCGCGCCGTCGTGACGAGGGGTGTTGAGGGCAACGCGGCGAGCTGGGTCGGGCTGATCCGCGGCGGGACGCGCGAGCAGGTGGCGCAGGTCTTCGCGCAGCTCGCGGGGATCGGTCCCAAGGCCGTGCCCCTGGGCCCGAAGCTGCGCGCGACGCTCCGCTCCTGGCAGCGCGGGGTCGCCGCCTACGTGCGCCAGGTGAGCCAGGACCTGGCCGCGAGGCCGCGCTTCGATCGGGAGAGCGAGCGCGAGCGGCGGGCGGCGGCGCAGGCGCTGGAGCGCGCGCTGCACTGCGAGCGCTTGCTCGCGTTGGATCACCGCGGGCTGGCGCCGGAGTGGAGCCTGGAGCCAGCGCTGCTCACGGAGACGTGGCCGGCGCTGCAGGTCGCGACCCTCCAGGGGCGCGCCGCCGTAGAGGCGGCGCACGCGATCCTGCGCGCGCCCAAGGGGCCCATGGAGCTGCGCGACCTCTGCGATCGCCTCTTGCCCGACGACGTGCAGGCGCTGCTGGACCTCTTCCCCGCCAGCCGCTCGCTGCGACTGCTGCGCTGGCGAGTCAGCGCCGAGGGGCAGCTGCGCTCCCTCGCCGAGGCGCAGTCGTGGCTGGCGGCTCTGCGGCCGATCCTGCAGCCCGCGGGCGAGTGGATCGACGACCTCGGGCCCTCCTACCTGGGCGAGGCGGAGGTCCACGCGGCCTCTGCCGCGCGCTACCTCGTCCAGCAGTCCGAGGCCCCGGTCGATCGCGAGCGCCTGACTCGATTCGGCGCAGAGCTGGGGGAGCGCGCCCTCGGTCGCGAGCTGCCCAAGCCCGCCCTCTACCCCAAGGCCGCCGATTGCGCCTGGGTATGCAACGTCTCGCGCGGGGAGCCTGGCGCGGCGCTGCGGGTCTTGAAGCGGGCGCTCGACGTGCTGCAAGCGCGGGTCACCGCGGCCCAGAGCGAGCTGGAGCGGAAGAGCTGGCGCCGCTGTCGGGCCGCGGTGCTGGTGATGGAGGGCGAAGTGCTGCGGTTGGTCGGACGCGGAGACGCGGCGCTCGAGACGCTCGAGCGCGCGACCACGCTGGCGCGCGGCGCCGCCGCCGAGGACGTGGCCCTGGACGCCCTGGTGCACGTCGCCAGGGAACTCGACGCGCAGGAGCGCACCGACCAGGCGCTCGAGCGGCTGGGGCGAGATCCTTGGAAGCTCTCCAGCAAGCTGCAGCTGGCTCGGACGGCCCTCCAGCTGTGGACCAAGGCGCGGGGCCACGAGGCGGGGCGGGCGCTGCTCGACTCGATGCTCGAGCTGCCGCTCCCCTCGGACCAGACCATCTTCGACGAGGGCACCTTTCGCAGCCTGAGCGAGGCGGACCGCGCCGACCTCGTCGCCCTGGCCCAGGAGCTGAAGCTGGTGCCCGTCGACTTCGCCCCGCCTACCCCTCGTAAGGCAGGAGAGCGGTGACGACCCGCTCGACGGGGGCGCGTCGCGCCACGTCGACCTCGAGGCAGGACTCCACGACCGAGATCAGGCCGGGCGGCACGTCGAGCTCGAGCAGGGCCCCGAGCTCGGGGGGCGCGCCCTCGATCTTGAGCGCGGCCAGCTCGTCGCCGCGGGCGTGGTAGGGGAAGCCGCGGCAAATGCACTCGTAGAGCAGCACCCCGAAGGCGTAGACGTCAGCCGCCGGTGTGCCGGGGTCGCCGCGCAGGACCTCGGGCGCCACGTAGGCCAGCGTCCCGCGGTGCCCCGAGTTGGGCTCGCCCACGCGGTGCGCGAGGCCGAAGTCGATCAGGACCGGCTCGCCGTCGGGCTTGATCACGACGTTGGCCGGCTTGACGTCGCCGTGGACGACGCCGAGGGTCGAGAGGCTGGCGAGGGCCTGAGCCAGGCCGCGGCCGACGCGCGCCGCCTCGGCGCAGGGCATGCGTCCGCGCTCGTCGAGGATCGTGCGCAGGCTGCGCCCCGGGACCCACTCCATCGCGTAGTAGGCGCAGCCGCCGTCCTGGCCCACGTCGCGGATCCGCGCCATGTGGGGCAGCTCGCCGAGGGTCCGCAGCAGCTCGGCCTCGCGCAGGAGGTGCTCGGTCACGTGAGCAGGGGCCCCGGGGCGGACGGCCTTGAGCACCACGCTCAGGTCGTCTCCCCGCCGCCGCGCGCGGTGCACGGTCGCGCTGTCGTTCTGGCCGAGCAGCTGCTGGCGCTCGTAGCGCTTCCACTGCGGCTGCTTGCTCGTCTGGCTGGCGGCCTGCGCGTGCTCGCGTCGCTCGAGCAAGACCGTGACCCGCGCGCGCAGCTCGCGCGGGACGACCGGCTTGAGCAGGTAGTCGTCGGCGCCGGCCGCGTAGCCGCGGGTGACCTCCTCGGTCGCGTCGAGGGAGCTCACGATCACGATCGGCAGCTCGAGCCGGTCGTGCCGCTCGCGGATCGCCTCGACCAGCGCGATCCCCGACATGCCGGGCAGGATCACGTCGGTCACGAGCAGGTCGGGCGGGTCCTCCCGCACACGCGCGAGCCCCTGCTCGGCGCTGCCGAGCGCGGACACTTCGTGGCCGCCCTCGCTGAGCGCGCGCGTGATGCCCTCGCGGAGGGTGTCGCTGTCCTCGACCAGGACGATCCGAGCCATAGGAGACCGAGGATAGCCGAGGGTCGGACGTCGGAGTCGGACGACCGAGATCCGAGTCGGAGATCGGAGCCGGACTTCGGAGCCGGACTTCGGAGCCGGACTTCGGAGACGGACGCCGGAGTCGGACGCCGGAGTCGGACGCCGGAGTCGGACGACCGAGATCCGAGTCGGACGACCGAGATCCGAGTCGGACGACCGAGATCCGAGTCGGACGACCGA
>CALDQK010001055.1 GCA_937911525.1 uncultured bacterium | reverse complement strand
TGGAATGGCTGTCGCTGTCCTCGAGACCGCCCGGGCGATTCAATTTCAACGCAAAGGCGCAAAGACGCGAAGGCGCAAAGAGCGCCAGGAGGAAGCGAGAGCGGGATGCCATGGCACGCCTGGTCGGCCGCCTGTTGGCCGCCCGGCCCCTTCGACCCACGAGCGACGCCCTTTGCGGCTCTGCGCCTTTGCGCCTTTGCGTTGATAAAGACTCTCCGAGCGCCGCTCGCGGGTCGTGCGACCCAGGCTCAGGGCGGTCGAGGGCCGAGCGACAGCCACTCCTGATTCTCAGTTCCAATTCGAATCGGTGTCCTAGCGCTCCCGCCCCGCGAGTAACCCCTCGCCCACCCGTCACCCCCATGTGACTCGCTGACCCCCTCGTCACCACCGCGTGACCCCCGCGTGCCCCTGGACACACTTGTCCCGAGGCACACAGGTTGCAGCGGCTCCCCGCATGGCGGACCCCACCCTCGACGAAGCGATCCAGAAGCCGACTCCTGGTCTCTTGCCCAACCTCAGCCTGGCTGAGCTCGACGCGGGCGAGGCGCCGCTCGAGGAGCTGAGCGGTCTCCCCGGAGGAGGGCTGAACATTGCCTACGAGGCGGTGGTGCGCCACGCCGCTGGACCTCTGCGGGACCGGGTCGCGTTCCGCTTCCTCGGCCGCAAGGACGAGGTCGCCGAGCTGAGCTACGGCCAGCTCGACGAGCAGAGCGCGCGCTTCGCGGGGCTGCTGGCGGAGCTGGGCGTCGCGCGCGGCGAGCGGGTGTTCCTGCTCGCCGGTCGGATCCCCGAGCTCTACGTGGCCGTGCTCGGCGCGCTGCGGCACGGCGCCGTGGTCTCGCCCCTCTTCGCGGCCTTCGGGCCCGAGCCGATCCAGGCCCGCCTCGAGATCGGCGCGGGCAAGGTGCTCGTGACCACGAGCGCGCTCTACAAGTCCAAGGTCAAGAAGATCCGCGCCGCGCTGCCGGCGCTCGAGCACGTGCTGGTCGTGGGCGAGCCCGAGAAGGTCGCCAAGCTCGAGGGGGTGGTCGACCTGCGCGCGCGCCTGGCCGAGGTCGAGCCGCGGCGCGAGGTGGCGCCGACTCAGCCCGAGGACCCGGCCCTGCTCCACTTCACCAGCGGCACGACGGGCAAGCCCAAGGGGGCGCTCCACGTGCACCAGGCGGTCCAGTGGCACCGCGCCAGCGCCGCCTGGGCCCTCGACCTCCACCCCGACGACGTGTTCTGGTGCACGGCCGACCCGGGCTGGGTGACGGGCATGTCCTACGGGATCGTGGCGCCGCTGGTGCTGGGCCTGACGAGCATCGTCGACGAGGCCGACTTCAACGCCGAGCGCTGGTATCGGATCCTGGCCGAGCAGCGGGTCACGGTCTGGTACACCGCCCCGACCGCGGTCCGGATGCTGATGAAGGTCGGGGACGAGGCCGCGCGCGAGCAGGACCTCAGCGCGCTGCGCTTCGTGGCCAGCGTGGGCGAGCCGCTCAACCCCGAGGCCGTGCGCTGGGGCGTCGAGGCGCTCGGGCTGCCGATCCACGACAACTGGTGGCAGACCGAGACCGGCGGAATCATGATCGCCAACACGGCCGCGATGCCGATCAAGCCCGGCAGCATGGGCCGCCCCCTGCCGGGGATCGAGGTCTCGATCGTGCGCAAGACGCCCGAGGGACTCAGCCACCTCGGCGCCGGGGAAGAGGGCGAGCTCGCGCTGCGCCGCGGCTGGCCCTCGATGGTCCGCACTTACCTGAACGAAGAGGAGCGCTACCAGCGCTGCTTCGTGGGCGAGTGGTACCTCTCGGGCGACCTCGCCCGCCGCGACGCGGACGGCTACGTCTGGTTCGTGGGGCGCGCCGACGACGTGATCAACACCTCGGGGCACCTGGTCGGGCCCTTCGAGGTCGAGAGCGCGCTCATGGAGCACCCCGCCGTGGCCGAGGTGGGCGTGATCGGCAAGCCCGACCCGGTCGCGATGGAGCTGGTCAAGGCCTTCGTGGCGCTCAAGCCCGGCCACGAGGACAGCGACGAGCTGCGCCAGGAGCTCTTCGCCTTCGCGCGCAAGCGGCTCGGCTCGGCGGTCGCGCCCAAGGAGCTCGAGGTCGTGGCCGGCCTGCCCAAGACCCGCAGCGGCAAGATCATGCGTCGCCTGCTCAAGGCCCGCGAGCTGGGGCTCCCCGAGGGCGACACTTCGACACTGGAGAGCGACGGATGAGCGCTGACGACTCAGACCTGAACCGCGAGCTGGGGCAGGGCCTCTACCGGCAGATGCTGCGGATCCGCCGCCTCGAGGAGGCCGCGGCGCAGCTCTACACCCAGGAGAAGATCCGCGGCTTCCTGCACCTCTACATCGGCGAGGAGGCGATCGCGACCGGGGTCATGGACCAGCTCACCCCCGCCGACGCGGTCGTGGCGACCTACCGTGAGCACGGCCACGCGCTGGCGCGCGGAGTCAGCGCGCGCGCGATCATGGCCGAGATGTTCGGCAAGGTCACCGGCTGCAGCCGCGGGCGCGGCGGGTCGATGCACCTCTTCGACGCCGAGACGCGCTTCTACGGCGGCAACGCGATCGTGGG
>CALDQK010001054.1 GCA_937911525.1 uncultured bacterium | reverse complement strand
CCTGCGGCGCCAACCGACGGACTTCAAGGGCGCCCTGCAGCGCCTGCCCGCCAAGGAGCGGGCGATCCACGTGTTCGCCTACCAGTCGCTGATCTGGAACGAGAGCGTGGCGCGCTATCTGACCCAACAGCTACCGCCGCATCGCCGGATCAGCACCCCCTACGTGGGCGGACGTCACATTTGGCCGATCTCGGCCGAAGGCGAGGAGCTGCCCGAGCTCCCCGCCACGTGGCCCCTGATCAGCCACGAGAGCGAGCTCGAGGGCCCCGTGAAAGAGGCGGTCGAGGCCGCCCTCCGCGAAGAGGGCCTGACTCAGGCCCGCTTCAAGATCGAGGGGATCCCCGGCTGCTTCTTCAAGCACTACGACCGCGAGCTCGTGATCCACCCCGCTGGGCTCGAGATCGACGACCCCGTCCCCGACGAGGAGCGCGAGGGTCGGCTCGCGCAGACCCTGCGCTTCGAGCTCCCGCCCGGGGCCTACGCGACCCTCTTGCTCAAGCGCCTCTACGGCGACGCCCCCGAGCGCGGCGACCGCCCGCGGCCGCGCCGCAACCGCTCGAACAAGGGCAGGCAGGGCAGCGGCAAGAAGGGCAGCGGGAAGAAGGGTAAGAGCAAGGGCAAGAAGCGGAAGAAGGGCTAGGCTCCCTCCCGCTAGGCTCCCCCTCCGCCTCCCTGGCGCTCACCAGCTCGGGACCGAGCGGAGCGACAGGCCCCTACTCGTAGTCGGAGCGGCTGTCGGTGATGTCGAGGTCGTCGTCGTCCATGCTGCTGGCGTGAGCCAGGCGCTGGCTGGGGCCCAGCGAGCGCAAGCAGGCGCGGATCTCCTTGGCCATCTTGCCGGCGGTCTTGTAGCGCTTGTCGGCGTCGTAGCGCATCGCCCGGTGGCAGAGGCTGATCACGTCCTCGGGGATCAGCATCCGGTTCATCGTCGAGCGGAACTCGCGGTCGAAGCGCCCGCGCAGGTCCTGCATCGACTCGGGGCACTTGGGGAAGCGCCGGGTCAGGCAGGTCGCCAGGATCAAGCCGAGCGCGTAGATATCCGCCCGCCCGTCGACCTTGTGGCTGTCGCCTGCGCACTGCTCGGGCGAGCAGTAGCGCAGGGTGCCGACCGCGGTGCCCGAGGCGGTCAGCTGCATGTCGACCTCGCCCTTGTCGTGGGCGAGGCCAAAGTCAGCCAGGCGCGGGACCAGCTTCTTGTCGAGCAGGATGTTGCTCGGCTTGACGTCGCGGTGAACGATCCCGTGCTGGTGGATGTAGTCGAGCGCGCTGGCGAGCTGCTCGACGACCTTGAGCCCCGGCCGCAGCTCGAGGGGCTTCTTGGCGAGGACCTGGTTGAGGGTTTGACCCTCGACGTATTCCATCGCGAAGAAGGGGCGCCCCTTGGAGCGGCCGCAGTGGACGATCCGCACCAGGTTGGGGTGCTCCAGCCGGCTCAGGATCCGCACCTCGCGCATGAAGCGCGCGACCGCGTTGCGGTGCCGGCTGACGGCGGACTCCGAGAGGTGCTTCACCGCCACCAGCTCGTCGTGCTCGACGTCCAGGGCGAGGTGGATCACTCCGGCCGCGCCGCGACCGAGTTCCTGCAGGAGCTTGAAGTGGCGAACGTCGTCGGTCACTCAAGTGCGTTTGTAGCAACCCCCAAGGGCTTCCGCACCATCGGCCGTCAGGAAAGGTCGGCGAAGGAGGACCTAGGCGGGAGCCTGGCTCGGCTCCCACTCGACCTTGGGCGCGTCGGCCCAGAGGTGGTCGAGGTCGTAGTAGCTGCGCGCGTTCTCGCTGAACACGTGCAGGACCACGTCGCCGAAGTCGCCGCAGATCCAGTCGTCGCTGCGCTCGAGGTGCCAGGGCTGCTGAGCGCGGGACTTGACCTCGGCCAGGGCGTCCTCGCCGATCACCTGGGCGTGGCGAGCGTTGCGGGCCGTGACCAGCACGAAGCACTCGATCAGGCTGTGGAGATCCGAGACGTCGAGGATGGAGATCTGATCGCCCTTCTTGTCGTAGGCGGTCTGGGCCAACTCCTGGGCGAGCTCGAGGGCTTGGGGACGGGCGGGCATAGAGCGCAGGCTCCTCTGCGGGGTTCTCCGGGTCATACCAGCTCCAGGATCGGGGGACAACGCTGGGGACTTCCTGCGCTGCTCTCAGGACCCGTCCTGGGCGCGGGCCTGTTACCTCGTCTCAGCTGTCGATGACCCGCAGCACGATCCGGGTCAGGGCGCTGACGGCCAACGCGATCAGCACATAGCCGCAGCCGAGCAGCACCAGGCGCAAGACCAGCAACGCCGGCGGGTCGGGCTCGATCGCCGCGAACCCGCCTGAAGAGCGCTCGGTGAGCGGGCGCCTTTGGGGACGCTGGTGCCCTGCCGAGGAGCTCCGCTTGGGCATGCCGCCCGAGGGGACCTTGCTCGGCGCGCGGGGCTGCTCGCCCGAAGAGGTGGGCCGGGCTCGGCGCGCCGAGCTGGCCGCCCCGCGCGAGGAGCTGGCCGAGAGGCGGCCGCTCTGCTTGCGCCGCGCGCTCTTCTTGCGGGAGCGCGAGTTGGTCTCTGCCGGCTGGGCTGCCCCGCCCTCGCGCAGGGCGCTCAGGCGCTCGGCCAGCTCCGCCGCGCCGGGGCGGTTCCCCGCCACCTTGTCGAGGGCGCCGGCCAGCAGGCCCTCCAGCTCCGGCCCGAGCCCCTCCGGCAGGGGGACCGGCGCCGAGGACCCGTGGTCCGTGAGGACCTGGCGCACCTTGCCCTCGTAGGGGAAGCGCCCGGCGAGCAGGCGGTAGCCGAGGACCCCCAGCGCGTAGATATCGCTGCGGTGGTTGGCGTCGTGGCCGCGGGCCTCCTCGGGGCTGGCGTAGCGCGCCATCTCGACCCGGTCCGGCCGGTGAGCGCGCAGGCGCGGCTCGTCGCCCAGCTCGCACAGCTTCAGCTTGCCCCCCGGCTCGTCGCGGCGCAGGGCGTGGGCGCCGAAGGTCCCGTGCAGCTTGCCTTGCTTGTGGACCACGGCCAGGGCCGCCGCGGCTTGCTCGAGCAGCTCGAGCACCTCGCCGCGGTCGAAGGCGCGCCGGCTCAGCTCTTCGGCCAGGGAGGGCCCGCTCAGGCGCTCGAAGACCGTGTAGAGGTGAGCGCCGACCTGCTTGGTGTCGAACACGGCCCGCACCAGCGGGCTGTCGAAGGAGCCGCCCAGGCGGGCCCGCTGCTCGTAGAAGGCCTTGAACGAGGGGTCCACGGCCAGGTCGGGGTCGGCGACCTCGACCGTGACGGGCCGCTCGAGGGTCCCTTGGGTCGCCTCGTAGAGGGTCCCGAAGCGCGAGCGCCCCACGGCGCGGGTCAGCGTGCAGCCGCCCAGGACCGTGCCCACGCTGAGGGGCTCGGCGGCGGACTCGTAGCGGACCTCGGTGTCGCCGACGCGCAGCAGGTCGCCGTGGCTGAGGGGCGAGGGCTGGCTGAGCTTCTCGCCGTTGAGGAAGGTCCCGTTGCGGCTGCCGAGGTCCTCCGCGACCCAGCGCCCGGCGCGCGGGACGACCTGGAAGTGCTTGCGGGAGGCCTGGCCCTCGCCCTCGAGGGTCAGCCCACAGCTCGCCAAGCGACCGGCTACGCAAGGGTCGGCCACCAGCCGGACCGTCTGCGCTCCCTCGATCACCAACTGCGGCATGGGCCCAGCCTACGCGCCCCTAGCGCGCCTCGGCCTTGAGGAAGCGATCGACCAGGCGGTCCATGGTGGGGATCAGCGACTTCATCCGCTCGGTGGTGACCAGGGCGTCGCCCCCGCACTCGTGGACCCGGTGCTCGTGGTCGTCGATCACGTCCATCAGCAGCTCGAGGTAGTCGAGCCCCATGATCTCCTGGTCGCGCTGGTGGAACTTGACCGAGCCGTAGAGCAGGGCCAGCCACACCAGCTGCCGCACGCGCAGCTGCGCCTTCTCGCTCCGCGAGAGCGCGCCGAGCTGGTCGGGCAGGGTGATCACGCCGAAGCCGACGTGGCGCGACTCGTCGCGCACGATCTGCTCGATGGGCTCGCCGATGGCGCGGTAGCCGCGCTCGCTCACGTTGAGCCCCGACTTGAGGTTCTTGAGGATCATGCGGAAGGAGCTGAGCGCCAGCCCCTCCACCAGCAGGTTCATGCCGACGAGCTTGTCCGCGGTCCGCTTGGTCCGCGAGATGTCGCTCATGAAGGCGCTCAGGAAGGGGTTCATGGGGTGGACCCGATCGATGAACCCCAGGATCCCCTCGAACACCTCCACGTGGCGCGCCTCGTCCATGACCTGCGTCGCCATGAACTTGGCCGCCTCGTTGGTCGGCATCATGTTCGTCAGCTGGGCCGAGACCATTCGCGCGCCGTGCTCGCCGTAATAGAACGAGCTGAAGCACTTGGCCGCGGCGACCCGCACCTCGTCGCTGACCCCCAGCCAGTCGTTGAGCGCCTCGACGCTCTCGATCCCGTCGTGGTTGGGCGGGAAGAAGCGCTCGCGCAGGTCGTCGAGGTTCCACTGGTCGCGCTTGGCCATCCCGTAGAGGCGGGCCACCTTGCGGTTCTGGACCTCGACGTCGAGGTTGAAGCGGGCGTCCCCGAGCGCGCTCAAGACGCCGTTCAAGACCGGCTCGAGCGAGCGGCGCATGGCCACGTAGGCCCAGCGGCGCGGTCCGCGCATGGGAGCGCTGCTCAGCGGCGTGGTCCTCTTCGAAGCGTCGGGCGACGCTGGCGTCTCCAAAGTGCTCGGCACTAATCCCCCAAGGCCAGCAAGATACCCCATGCCACTGCCAGGGGTGAATCCGGGTTCGCTAGTTCCCCTCGCGCAGCGCCGCCGCGCGGGCTCGGTCGTCCTCGGCTCCAGGCAGCTTGCGCCGCTCGCGCAGGTCGGCTCGCTCCTCGAGCGGCTCGGGGCGGCCCGGCAGGAGCTCCACGGCCTCGTCGTAGGCCCGCCCCGCGGCCTCGAGGTCGCCGGCCCGCTGGAGCAGCCGCGCCGCGCGCAGCTCGGCTTGCCCCGCCTGGCGGCGCAGCGCGTCGAGCTCGAAGCGCGTCCGGCGCGTGTTGAAGGCCCAGCCCAGCGCCAGGAGCAGGTCCAGGAGCAGGAGCACGAGGGCGGCCACGATCCAGGCCCGGCCCTCGCTGCTGGCTTCCCGGCCCATGTAGCCCGAGAGGGGCTCGAAGTCCTCGCTCGTGCGCGCGAACACGTCCTCGGCGGGGGGCTCCTCGTGGACGCCCTTGCCGGTCTTGAGGTAGGCCTCGAGGTCCTCGGCGACCGCTTTGGCGCTCTCGTGGCGCCGGGCGGGGTCCTTGGCGATCGCGCGGTTGACGATCTGGGCCAGCCCGGGGGGCACCCGCGGCAGCGCCTGCTCGATCGGGATGGGCGGCTCCTTGACGAGGCGCATGATCATCTCCTCGTCGTCGGGGTCGCCGTAGGGGAGCAAGCCCTGGGTCAGGGTCTCGTAGAGCACGACCCCCAGCCCGTAGACGTCGCAGCGCTTGTCGAGGGCTCGTCGCCCCTTGCTCACGTATTCGGGCGCCATGTAGGCCAGGCTGCCGAGGACCTCGCCCTCGGAGGTCAGCGACATGGTCGTGCTGTCGCGCAGCTGCTTGGCCACCCCGAAGTCGACCAGGAAGGGCTCGAGGTTGCGCTGGATCACGATGTTGGCCGGCTTGACGTCGCGGTGGATGATCCCCTGGCCGTGGGCGTAGTGCAGGCCGTGAGCGATCTTGGCCACGACCCCCACGATCTCGTTCGCGCTCAGCGCGCCCTGATTGGTCAGGTTGTCCATGGCCACGCCGGGGACGAAGTCCATCGCCATGTAGAGCAGCCCCTGCGACTCCTCGATGGCGAGGGCCTGCACGATGTTGGGGTGCTTGAGGTTGGCCACCGCGCGCGCCTCGCGGCGGAAGCGCTCGAGGTCCTCGGCCTCCACGTCCTCGTGGGTGTGCATGAACTTGAGCGCGACCATGCGCCGCAGGCGCGGCTCGTAGGCCTTGTAGATCACGCCCATTCCGCCGCGCCCGACCTCGCCCCGGACCTCGTAGCGGCCCAGGCGCGGGTTGCGCTGCCGGATCTCGGCCAGGAAGCGATCGGCCTGCTCGCCCCCGCCCGAGATGCTGTCCTCGACGGTCAGGGGCGCGTCCGATTTGCTCGGCAGCAGGCGCCGCCCGCAGCGGAGGCACTCGCCGTGGCCGCGGAAGTAGATCGCGTTGTAGCGCGTGCGGCAGAGCATGCACTCGACGATCGTGATCCCCTGCCGCTGGAGCAGGCGCCGCACCGACTGGCGGCTCAGCCGACCGTAGCCGACGAGCAGCTCGCCCAGGCGGCGGAAGTCGCCCTCGGTGTAGGCCTGGCGCTGGTAGCGCAGGGCCTCATCGAGCTCCGACCCACGGATCAAGCGGGCCTTGAGCGCCAGCTCCCCCAGGGTGGGCGTGTTCCCAGGTCTCATCTCCGAGGAGGGCACGGGAAGACTCTAGCGCTTGGCTAGCTCGGGTTGGTGCTCGCGCCGGGCGCGCCCGCGTCCTTGGACCCGTCGTCCTCGGGACCCACCAGCCACTCGGGCGAGCCGCTGATCCAGCGGACGGTGGCCTCGATGGTGGGGAAGAAGCGGATCTTGTAGAGCAGGGGGTTCAGCCAGCCCGTCGTGATGCAGTAGTACTTGTCGAAGGGCGGCGTGTGGTGCACGTCGTGGTGGTCCGGCCCCAGGATCAGCTTGAAGCGCTGCAGCGCCGCGATCCAGGGGGGGATCTCCTCCAGGTGCGACCACTTGTGGAACTGGTTGGTCATGAAGACCCAGAAGAAGAGCCAGGCTGAGAAGGCCGCGAAGGCGTTGGCCCACAGCTCGCTCCGGGCGGGCACCAGGAAGTAGACCAGCAGGGCCGCGGGGATCGTGACGATGCAGTTGTTGCCGTTGGTCTCGACGAAGTCGTGGCGGGTGATCCCGCGCGGGTCCACGTGGTGATCGCGGAAGGGCTTGATGAACGACTGGCCGAGGACGGGCAGGTTCTCGTGGCCGAAGGTGTCGCCCATGAAGTGCACGAAGCCCGAGACGAAGTCCGCCGCGAGGTAGGCCACGAAGGCCATCAGCGGCGCCAGCCACAGGGCCTGGTCGCGGAAGGGCCCCGCCAGGCCGAGGTAGACCTCGTAGCCGATGAAGCCCAGCGCGACCCCGAGGCCGAAGATCGAGGCGATCTCGACGGCGCGATGCGTGGGAGAGTAGTCGTAGCTCTGGCTCATGGGGATCCCTTGGGCGGGGACCCTACCACAGGGCTACGTCTTTATCCCGCAAGGATTTGGCTGGGAGACGGCAGGGTCCCTTGACGGAGACGCTGGGATCCCACGCGCTGCCCTCAGCGCCGCCGGGTGCGGGGGTCGAGCTCGTCCTTGAGGCCGTCTCCGAGCAGGTTGAAGCCCAGCACGGTGACGAAGATCGCCAATCCCGCGCAAGAGACCTGCAGGTTGCCCTTGGGCCGGTTCTCCCAGCCCTGCTTGAGGATCAGGCCCCACTCGGGGGTCTGGTAGGGGTCGCCGCCGAGCCCGAGGAAGTTGAGCCCCGCCACGTCGAGGATCGCGCTGCCCATGGCCAGGGTCCCGAGCACGATCACGGGCGTGAGGCTGTTGGGGAGCACGTGGCGGAGCAGGATCCGCCGCCGCGAGAGGCCGAGCGCCTCGGCCGCCACGATGTATTCCTGCGCCTTGACCCGCAGGACCTCGGCCCGGATCTGGCGCGCGAAGAGGGGCGCGCCGACGAAGCCGACCGCCAGGATCACGTTCTTGAGCTCCGCCCCGAGCACCGCCACGGTGACCATGGCCAACAGGAAGCTCGGAAAGCTCATCGCGAAGTCGACCAGGCGCATGATCACGTTGTCGACCCAGCCGCCGAGGAAGCCCGCCAGCGCGCCGGCCGCCGTGCCGCTGATCAGCGACAGGCTCATGGAGGCCAGCGCGATCGCGAGCGTGACCTGGGCGCCGCGGACCATGCGCGTGAGCAGGTCGTAGCCCTGGCTGTCGGTCCCGAGCCAGTGCGCGCCGCTCGGCTCGATGAAGCGCTCGAAGGCCTCGCTCGTGCCGTAGGGCAGGAGCAGCGGGCCCAAGAGCGCCGTGCCCAGCACGAAGGTCACGAGCACGAAGCCGACCAGGGCGGGGCGGTGGTGGCGGAGGAAGGCCAGCCACCAGATCCACACGCGCTTGGCGCCTGCGGGCTTCTCCTGGGTCGGGGCGCTCACGACTGCCCCTCCTGCACCCTTGGATCCAGAAAGGCGTAGCTGAGGTCGACGAGCAGGTTGATCACCACGAAGCCGGTCGCGATCACCAGCACGCTCGCCTGCAGCGGCTTGACGTCCTTGTTCAGGATCGCGTCCACCACGTAGCGGCCCATGCCGGGCCAGCGGAAGATGGTCTCGGTCAGGACCGCGCCGCCGAGCAGGTAGCCCAGCTGGGTGCCGATCGTGGTCACGATCGGGATCGCCGCGTTGCGCAGGGCGTGCTTGAGGACCACCGCCCCCTCACTCAGCCCCTTGGCGCGGGCCGTGCGGATGAAGTCCCGGACCAGCACCTCGCCCACGGCCGCGCGCGTGATCCGCGCGATCACCGCGGTCGGGACGCTCGAGAGGACCAGCGCCGGCAGGAAGAGGTGCTTGACCACGTGCCAGAAGGCGCCGGCGTCGCGGCCCACGAACAGCGTGTCGAACAGGAAGAAGCCCGTGGTGCCGGGGGTCTGCGCGACCCAGGCGCCCAGGGCCAGCTCGTCGGGCGAGAAGCGCCCGCCGAGGGGGAGGCCGGGCAGCCCAGTCGCGCTCTCGAGCGCGCCGTTCTGGCCGAACACCTGCAGCGCCAGGAAGCCGAGCCAGAAGATCGGCAAGGAGACCCCCGCCAAGGCCACCGTCAGCCCCGCGACGTCCCACCAGGAGCGCGGCTTGAGCGCCGTGAGCACCCCCAGCCCCGTGCCGACGAAGGCGGCCAGGATCAGGGCCGTGAGCCCCAGCTCGATCGTGGCCGGCAGGACGCGCTTGAGCTCCTCGGTCACGGGCTCGTTGCTGACGTGACTGCGCCCGAAGTCGCCCTGGGCCAACCCGCCCATGTAGCGGGCCAGCTGGACCGGGAGCGGGTCGTTGAAGCCGAGCTTCTCGTTCAGCTCGGCCGCCTTGTCCTTGTCGTAGTTCTTGCCCAGGAGCGCCGCAGCGGGGTCACCGGGCAGGGCGTGGTGCAGCAGGAAGGTCGCCAGCACGACCCCCAGGAGCATCACCCCCGCCAGCCCCAGCCGGCGCGCAATGTAGGCCAGCACTAGTGGTCCTTCAGAGGTGAGATCAGCGGTCCTCGCGCCGGCGTCGTCGTCGCTGGCAAGGCGCGAGGAGGGCGCGAATCGGGCATTCGTAACCGACGAGCAACGCAGCCAGCGGCGACGAGGGCAAGCGAGGGCCGCTGAGATCGCATCTGAAGGGCCACTAGCTGCTCACTTGCTGATCGTGGCCTCGTGGAAGCGGTAGTGGCTCAGCTTGTCCACCACGACCCCCGTCAGCTGCTTGCTGTAGGCCACCGCGGTCTTGGTGTTGACCAAGGGCACGTAGCCGGCCACCTCCGCCTGGAGCCGCCGCTCGATCGCGCGGTAGGCGGCCGTGCGCTTGGCGGGGTCGGCGATCGCGCGGGCGCCCACGATCAGCTCGTGCAGCTTGGGGTCGCTCACGCGGCTGACGTTGCTCGCGGCGGGCTTGCCCTCGCTGCCGTCGGCCAGCGGCGAGTAGAAGTTGTCCGGGTCGCCGTTGTCGGTCGTCCAGCCGATCAGGACCATCTCGTAGTTGCCGGTCTCGATCCCGGGGAAGAGCACGTTCTTGTCCACGCCCTGGATCTCGACCTTCAGCCCCAGCTCGAGCAGCTGCTGGCGGAGGGTGTCGGCGATCTCGGCCGGCTTGGGCAGGTAGGGGCGCGGCTGCTGCGGGTAGTAGATCGTGAGCGCGCGGCCCTCGGCGCCGGCCTCCTTGACGAGCGCCTGGGCCGCCTCCAGCCGCTTGGCCCGGTCGTCGTCCCAGCCCGCGCAGCGCAGCTCGGGGTCGTACTCGGCCATGGGCTGCGCCACGAGGCTGAAGGTCGGCCGCGCCGTCCCCTCGTAGTGCTCGATCACCTTGCTGCGCTCGACCGCCAGCGCGAGGGCCTGGCGCAGCTCGAGGTCGTTGGTGTTCTCGTGGGTCGCGCTCACGCCCAGGTAGCAGACGTTGGGCGACCACCAGCTCTGGAGCGTCATGGCCTCGCTCTGGTCGACCGCCTCCCAGTCCTGGCGCGGGACGTCGTCGACGAAGACCACGCCCTTGGCCTTGGTCAGGTATTCCCGCCGGGTCGTCTCGTCGGCGACCGTCTTGAACACCAGGGTCTCGATCTTGGGCTGGCCGCCCCAGTAGCCGGCGAAGGCCTTGAGCCGCTTGACCCCGGCCGCCGGGTCGAAGGCGTCCAGCCGGTAGGGGCCGGTGCCCGCCGCGTTCTTGGTCACGTGGGTCTCGGCCTCCTCGGGCTTCATCCCCTTGGTGGCCTCGATCAGCTTGGGGCTCACGATGCTCGCCGAGAACATCGAGAGGTTCTTGAGCAGCACCGGCGCCACGGGCGCCGAGAGCTTCATCGTGAGCGTGTTCCCCTCGGCGATCATCTCGCTGATCTCGTTGAACATGAACCCGTAGGGGCTGGTCCGCAGCTCGAAGCCCTCCTCGCGCAGGCGGTCCAGGCTGAGCTTGACCGCGGCGGCGTCCAGCTTGGCGCCGTCGTGGAAGGTCACCCCCTCACGCAGGCTGAACACGATCTGCTGGCCGTCCTCGGCCACCTTCCACTCGGTCGCGAGCTCGCCGACCAGCTTGCTCGTGTCCGCGGGGTCGACGCGGAGCAAGGTCTGGTAGAGCTGGTTGATCAGCTTGACGTTGCCGCCGTCGCTGGTGCTGTGCGGGTCGAGGATCTTGGCGTCGTCGGCCGTGATCACCTCGACCAGCGAGCTCTGATCGACGCGCTGGATCCCCTTGCCGGCGCCCGGACCGGGGCAGCCCGCCAGCGCGAGGACGAGGGGAACGAAGACGAGCGTGGCGCGTGCGCGCATGGATCCTCCTGCCGCGCCGACGCGCGGGGGGCGGATTCTATGGGATGCGGCTCGCTACTCCAGCACGACCCCTAGGCGCCGGATCTGAAAGCCCGCCCCCAGCAGCGCGGTCACCAGCGGGTCGTCGTCGGCGAGGGGCTCACCGAGCAGGACCAGCTCGGCCTCCCGCTCGCGGGCGGCCGCGACCAGGGCGGCCGGCTCGCCGC